>JBCBZY010000390.1:0-1962 GCA_039815115.1 Pseudomonadota bacterium
CACTTGTTGAGGGCATCACGCCTTCGCTGGTGGAAGAACACCCGGTTCAGTTCTTGCTGCATCTGGACCAAATTCGCCAGAAAGCCGAACAACACAAGCTTACCGCCCTTCATGACCTGACCTGTACATTTGAATCTGCTCTGCAGAAAGCCTTCGAGCATGGCCGTGGGACGGTAACGGCGCAGGCCTATCTGGAGAGCATGAAAGATGCCCTGTCTTGCGAACCGTCCGATCCCGGGATGGCGGAAGCTGTGATGGCCAATGTGGCACTCCGTCTGGGTGGTCAGCCCTGATCGCTCGCTCTCGTGGATGCATTTCTCACATCTTTGTTTGCCCTCGCCATTGCAGAAATCGGTGACCGCCCGCAGATTCTCTGTGCCGCACTGGTCATCCGCTTCGGCCGTGTTCAGCCAGTTATCTGGGGTCTCGCGCTGGCAACTCTGGCGAACTGCATATTGTCTGCCTGGGCCGGGTCGCAGGTAAATCAATGGATTAGCGAAGAGCCCGTGCGGCTATTCTATGCCTTGTCACTGCTGCTTGCCGGGATTGCCATGCTGGCCTGGCGAAGGCCGGTGGATCTGTTGAAAAATTGGTCAATGGGGGCGTTCTGGACGTCATTTCTCGGCCTGTTCATCTTGCAGTTCGGCGACAAGGGTCAGTTCATTCTTGCAGCCACGGCGGCGCGCACCGATGCTTGGATATTTGCGGCTGTTGGAGGGTGGATCGGTGTCATGATCGCCTGTGTTCCGGCAATTTTCCTGCAGGAACGCCTTGCACAAAGCCTGCCCGTTCCTGCCTTGCGAAAACTCGGTGGAACAGCTTTTCTGCTGATCGGAATGATCCTTGCCATGAGCGCCTGGGGGCTGTTTTAACCCGTACAACCGATTAACAGGCTTCCATATATCGATCCCACAAATCAGTCAGACCCAGTTATTGCGTTGGCCTGCTCCGGACAACCGATCTAATGTCTCATCAACAGCAAATTGATGGAGAACTGCCATGACTACAGGAGACAACGCAAAAAAAGCGGTTGCGGAAGCACTAAATGCCATTCTGGCCGACACGTTCGCTCTATATCTGAAGACCAAGAATTTTCACTGGCATGTATCCGGACCGCATTTCCGGGATTATCATCTGATGTTTGATGAACATGCTGCAGAAATTCTTGCGACCACCGATCTCATTGCGGAGCGGGTGAGAAAGAACGGCCACCGGACATTGACGTCCATTGGCGACATTGCTGGCCGGCAAAGCTTCAGAGATAACGATGATACCAAGGTCAGCGCGGACGAGATGCTGAGCGAATTGCGCAGGGACAATCTCTCGCTTGTCGATCAATACCGGGCAGCGAAAGAGCTGGCGGGAGAGGCGGGAGACAACGCCACGGACGGCATGCTGGACGACTGGACGGACCAGGCCGAACAGCGGGCCTGGTTCTTGCTGGAAAGTGCGCAAAACGCCTGACTGGCAGAAACCGGACAAAAAAATAGCGGGTCGCCGCCCGCTATTTTTTTGGAATATGCAGCATGTGCTTATTTGGCGACCAGATTCACGGCTGCGGTCTTGCCCCGCCGGTCAACTTCCAGCTCGAATTCGAGCTTGTCGCCCTCTTCCAGCCCGCTCATTCCGGCCCGTTCAACCGCAGAAATATGCACGAAGGCATCTGGCTGACCATCATCACGCTGAATGAAGCCGAAGCCCTTCATGCTGTTGAAGAACTTGACCGTTCCGCTGGCCTTTTCGCCGGTGAGCTCGCGCTGCGGCGGTCCGCCGCGGTCGGCAACTTCGATCAGATCACCCTCAATCTGGATGTCAGACGCAGAAACCTTGCCTCCGCGGTCGACCAGAGAAAAGCGTAATCCCTGTCCTTCAGCGAGACCCTTCAGACCAGCGCGTTCGACCTGGCTGATATGTACGAAAACATCATCTCCGCCAGCATCCTGAACAATGAAGCCAAAACCC
>JBCBZY010000065.1:0-11061 GCA_039815115.1 Pseudomonadota bacterium
CCCACACGACAGGAATATTCATCTGGAAGAGCTTTATACTTTCCAGAAATCCTCCCGCCCGCCGGCAAAAAAACAGCTATGTGGGAGGGAAGCCCTGTCCCGGGAAATCGTCTCGGATGGTATGACATTCCGGCTAACCATCGAATGCACACATGACATGGGCAGCGATCGGGCAATTGAAAATCTGTTCACATCCAGGATCCCGCACAACTGCCAGGCTGTGGGCATCACGCTCGGACCCCATCTGACGACCGGAAAACACATGCCTCCAGTGAACCTCGCCTTGCTTTCGATCGCGCGCAAGATTGGTCAGGAGCTTGAGGCAACCGGAATAGTCTGGCTACCTGCCAAACAGCACGTTGATTTCGCCCATTTCTCGGAAGCGGTCGAACAATATGCAGAAAACGGCATTTTCCCAACCGTTGTTCAGATTGCCTTGCAATCACCTGGTAACGGCCGACTGGAAACACGCGGTCTGGCCTATTTTGCCGGAAGAGAGGTACGCACGCTGTTTCCGGCACAGCAGAATCCGGGGGCCTGGATGTCCCACTTTCTGAAGATCACAGGCGCTGTGATATCCGGACGACGGCTGACAAAAGAGGCCGTCATACTGAACAACGCGCCGGATGACGCCCGGCTTGCAAGCTATCGCAGCGACGGATCAGTACTCGAATTCAGCTATGCCGAACCAATTCCTGCTGGGATTGCAGTAGCCGCCAGTCAGGCCGCACTGGGAGCTGCTTCCCGAACATTCTGATCAACATGCTCGGCAAATTGTTCAAAATTATTGATGAACAGGCCGACAAGCTTCTGCGCGGTCTCGTCATAAGCCGCCTTGTCGGACCATGTCGAACGCGGATCAAGGATCGCGGTATCGACGCCTGGTACGGCGACGGGCACTTCAAAACCGAAATTGTCGTCAATCCGGAACTGTTCGTTATTCAGACTTCCGTCCAGAGCGGCATTGAGCAGCGCCCGTGTCGCCTTGATCGGCATGCGGCTGCCTTCGCCATATTTGCCGCCGGTCCAGCCCGTGTTGACCAGCCAGCACTTCACGCCACCCTTGGCAATCCGTTCCTTGAGCAAATTGCCATAAACCGAAGGATGGCGGGGCATGAAAGGCGCGCCAAAGCAGGTTGAGAATGTCGCTTCGGGTTCGGTAACACCAATTTCCGTACCGGCCACCTTGGCCGTATAGCCTGACAGGAAGTGATACATGGCCTGCTCTGGCGTCAGTCGCGAGATCGGAGGCAACACACCGAACGCATCGGCGGTCAGCATGATGATGTTCTTGGGGACAGGTCCCATGTTCTTTTCGGAGGTATTGGGGATGAAGTCGATCGGGTAGGCCCCGCGGGTATTTTCCGCCTTGCTGCCATCATCCAGATCCAGTTCCCGCGTTTCGGGATCCATCACCACATTTTCCAGAACCGTTCCAAACCGCCGGGTGGTGGCGTAGATTTCAGGCTCGGCCTCTTCCGAAAGCCGGATCATCTTGGCGTAACACCCACCTTCAAAATTGAACACGGCGGTGTCGGACCAGCCATGCTCGTCATCGCCGATCAACGTCCGACTGGCATCGGCAGACAAGGTGGTCTTGCCGGTACCGGAAAGCCCAAAGAAGACAGCGGTATCACCTTCCGGCCCCATATTGGCCGAACAGTGCATCGGCATCACGGAATCGAGCGGCAGCAGATAGTTGAGCAGGCCAAAGACCGATTTCTTCATTTCACCGGCATAGGCGGTTCCGCCGATGAGGATCAGCTTTTCGGTCAGGTTGACCGCAATCACGGTTTCGCTCCGCGTGCCGTGCCGTTCCGGATCCGCCTGAAAACTTGGTAGATCGATGATCGTATATTCGGGGTCAAAAGCACCCTGCTCATCAGCTGTCGGACGCACCAGCATCGTACGGATAAAAAGGTTGTGCCAGGCCAGTTCATTGACCACGCGCACGTTCACGCGATGCTCGGGCTGAGAGCCGCCAAACAGATCCTGCACGAAGAGGGTTTCCTTCTCGCCCAACGCTGCCAGGAAATCTTCCTTCAGCGCCGCAAAATGTTCGGGTGTCATGCCCTTGTTGGTGTTTCCCCACCAGACGGTATCTTCGGTTTCGTCGTCACGGACGATAAATTTGTCATTCGCCGAACGCCCGGTGTGCTGACCGGTTTCTACAACCAGCGGACCATCTTTTGCGAGATGCCCCTCACCACGGGAAACTGCCGCTTCGATAAGTGCCGGAGAGCCAAGGTTCCAGTGTTGCTCGGCCTTTGTGGCAAAACCCTGGTCATTCAAGGTTACGGACGAAACTTGTGGCACGATAATTCCCCTAGGTTGAATATGGGTCTGGCTGAATCCCGGTTGAAACGGATGTGGACTGGCGCGTATCGAACCAGATCGATTCGGTCAAATATCTAAAACCGAAAGCGCCCCAAAATATGACATATCCGTCAGGATTTGTCCAAAAAGGCGGAATGGGAGACCCGATATCCTGTATTGTAAGGCACAGATACAATCGCTAGGTCACAGCACAATATTTGCAAAGGATACCATTGTTCATGGCCGCCAGCATCGCTCTTGTTGATGATGACCGGAATATTTTGACCTCCGTTTCCATCGCCATGCAGGCCGAAGGATATGTCACGCGTGTTTATTCCGACAGTGAAGCTGCATTGCAGGCCATTCTCGACAATCCGCCTGACCTCGGCATATTCGATATCAAGATGCCCAAGATGGACGGCCTCGAGCTGCTGCGCCGTGTTCGGGAAAAGAGCAATTTGCCCGTCATTTTCCTTACCTCAAAGGATGAGGAGCTGGATGAGGCTCTGGGCCTGGCAATGGGTGCCGATGATTATATCAAGAAGCCCTTTTCCCAGCGGCTCCTGATTGCCCGGGTGAAATCGATTCTTCGCAGGCTGGAACTGACCCGGGATGCCAGTCAGGATCAGGAAGTGGAAGGGATGGAGCCACTGGTTCGCGGCGCGCTCAAAATGGATCCGGCGCGACATGTCGTGACGTGGAATGACAAGAACGTAACGCTGACGGTGACCGAATTCATGATCCTCGAAACGCTGGCCAACCGCCCGGGCGTGGTCAAGAGCCGAAACCAGCTGATGGATGCGGCTTATCAGGATGATGTCTATGTCGACGACCGGACAATAGACAGTCATATCAAGCGGCTGCGCCGGAAATTCCGGGAAGTCGACCCTGAATTTGATGCCATCGATACGCTCTATGGAGCAGGCTATCGCTATACCGAATAAGCCTGGCGCGGATCCCGATTCATCCGATCTTTCATTGCGGTGGTCCCGCAGGCTTTCCCTCACCACACGGATATTGGCAGTCAATATTCTGGCCATCGCCTTGCTGGCGGGAAGCCTGTTCTATCTCAACAATTATCGCGACCGGTTGACCGAGGAGCGGCTCGCCCAGGCAGAGTTGCAATTGCTGATCATCGGGGATGCCCTCGCCGGTAGATCGGATGAGGACCAGAAAAAGCTGGTCACGCAACTGGCCTTGCATCTGAAAAGCAGAATCCGCGTTTATGATATTTCGGGCAACAAGGTAATCGACAGTTTCCGGCTCGCCAGCCCGGCCTATGAGTTTATTGATCCGGCCACCCAGCCATTGCGAAAAGACATCGCCCGCCTGCTGGACAAGGCGATCGAATTCGTGGTGCTGACGGAACCCCTGGACAGTTTTGAGGAGCCGACTCAGGACACAGGTGAAGCATGGCCGGAATTGCGCGACCGGCAAAATGATGGTGTACCGGCAAGTGATGTCCGCCTCGCACCCGATCGCACGCCCGTTATCGTGGCTGGCGCGTCTTTGCCCGGCCCGGAGGATAGTTCTGGAGGGAAAATCCTGCTGACCAGCAACGCCAGAGACATTACGCGCATTGTGCGAGCGGAACGGAGCAGCGTGGTACTGGTGATTTTTGCCACCGCTCTGGTGTCAATCCTGTTGTCCCTGTTCCTGGCGCGCACGATTGTTCGTCCGATTCGCAAGCTGGCGCGAGCCGCTGTGCGTGTGCGCATGGGAAGGGAACCGGAAATCGTCATTCCCAAAATGCCTGGTCGCCGGGATGAGATAGGCCAGTTGTCCCGGGCGCTTTCGGACATGAGCGGCGCGTTACGCCATCGTATCGACGCCACCGAAGCCTTTGCAGCGGATGTCAGTCATGAGATCAAAAACCCGCTGGCGTCACTTCGCTCTGCGCTCGAGGGGCTGGACAGGGTCGAGGATCCGGACCTGCGCCGCCAGTTGCTGGATGTAGCCAATGACGATGTCCGAAGGATTGACCGCCTCATCAGCGATATCTCCGATGCGTCCCGCGTCGATGCCGAACTCGCCCGAACCAAATTCGAACTGGTCGATATCGGGCGCATGCTTGATGAGCTGCTCGCTTCGATGGAGCAGCGCGAAACACCCAATAACATCAAGATTGCCTACGCACGTCCGGGCAAGGGCGTGGCGATGGTCTTAGGTGACGATGGCCGTTTGGAACGCGTGTTTGCCAACATTATCGACAATGCGATTTCCTTTTCTCCCGAAGGCGGACTGATCGAAATTCTGGCAACACCGGATGGAGACCAGGTTGTGGTTCAGATATCGGATGAAGGTCCCGGGATTCCGGTGGATCGGCGGGAGAAAATATTTGCGCGCTTCCATTCGGATCGCCCCGCTGATGAAGCTTTTGGACGACATAGCGGCCTCGGCCTCGCGATTGCAAAATCCATTGTCGAGGGGCATGATGGTCAGATCCTGGTGCACGACAAGCTGGCCAGCAAACCGGGCGCCTGTTTTGAGATCCGGCTCCCCAAAGCCACCAGCAACCTGCCATCATGAACACGCAGCAACCCAAAACCGTGCATGCCACAGCAATCGCCATCAACGGTCACGGGGTGTTGCTATCAGGTTCCACCGGAACAGGAAAATCCGATCTGGCCCTTCGGCTGATTGACCGGGGCGCGGTTCTGATAAGCGATGACCAGACGGAATTGCATGCCAATGCCGAGACCATATTGTTGCAAGCACCACCCAATATCGCCGGGAAACTGGAGGTCCGATCGCTCGGCATAATTATGACAAACCACGTGTCCGGCGTGCCCCTGCGGCTCAAAGTCCAGCTGATTGATCAGCCCGAGCGCTATCCGATGGACCGGCAATTCGAAACCATCAACGGCGTCCGGATCAGCAGCATGGCGATCAATGCTTTTGAGCATAGCGCTCCGCTCAAGGTTGAGATAGCACTGGCACAGTTTTTGGACCGGGAAAGCAAGTCATGACCGCCAGCAGCAAAAAACGGGTACTCCTGATCACAGGGCTTTCAGGCGCAGGCAAATCCACAACACTCAAAACGCTGGAGGATATAGGCTGGGAAACAATAGACAATTTTCCGATCCGGCTGGTGGAGGGATTACTTCAAACTCCGCCTTCCAGCTCTCTTGGTGATGAGGACCCACCGCTGGCGCTTGGGTTTGACAGCCGGACAAGAGGTTTTGACCCCAATAATCTGATTGCCCGCATCAAGAAACTGCAGGACAATGAAAGCCTTTTGATTTCCACTCTTTACCTGGATTGCGCCGGAGACGAACTGGAGCGCCGCTATGCAGAAACCCGGCGCCGCCATCCGCTGGCCCTTGATCGGCCGGCCAAAGATGGCATTATGCTGGAAAGAAACCAGTTTGAGCCCATTCGCAGATGGGCAGATCATATCGTCGACACCAGCAGATTGTCCGCCAATGACCTGCAACAGCAGATCCGGGAAGAATTTGCTCTCGGGGACAGCCACAATACGACGATCACGCTCACCAGCTTCGGCTTCTCTCGCGGTCTGCCCAGCAATGTGGATCTGCTTTTCGACGTCCGGTTCTTGAACAATCCATTCTGGGACCCGGACTTGAAAGATCTCACCGGCAAGGATGAGGCTGTGGCCAATTATATCCGACAGGATTCGGCCTATGAAGAAGCCATGCAGAAATTTCATGACATGCTGCAATTTCTGCTTCCCAAATATCAGGCAGCGGGCAAGGCCTATGTCAATATTGGTATCGGCTGCACGGGTGGGCGTCACAGATCGGTACATGTTGCCGAAGCGCTCAGCAAAAACTTGCAAGCAGCTGGCTTTTCGACCAGTGTCGCCCATCGCAATCTGGCATCTCGCCCCATGGAAGCGCTTGAATCAATGCAGAACAGCAACGGGAACAAGGGAATTTAATCGCGATGATCGGTTTGGTTCTCGTGACTCATGGGCAGCTGGCCGTCGAGTTCATTACCGCAATGGAGCATGTGGTCGGACCGCAAAAGGCGATTCTGCCAGTGTGCATTGGCCCGCATGACGACATGGAAGAACGGCGTCAGGAAATCGCCGACTCCATCGCCAGCGTCGACAAGGGAAAAGGCGTGATCGTGCTGACCGACCTGTTTGGCGGGACACCATCCAATCTGGCGATTTCCCTGATGGACAAAGGCAAGATCGAAGTGATTGCCGGGGTGAATCTCCCGATGCTGATCCGTCTGGACGGCGCCCGCAAGTGCATGGATGTTGAAGAGGCTGTTAATGCAGCCAAGGAAGCCGGCCAGAAATATATCAGCGTGGCATCAGAAATACTGGGTGCCGAAGGGTGAGCGAATTTCGCAAGACGGTCATCATTACCAACAGCCGCGGATTGCATGCCAGAGCCAGCGCCAAATTCGTCACCTATGTCAGCAAATTGCCCGATAGTTTGACTGTCCGGGTCGCCAAGGACGGAACGGAGGTCACCGGCACCTCGATCATGGGCCTGATGATGCTGGGCGCGGCCAAGGGAGACTCGGTCGATATCATCGTCGAAGGCGACCAGGCGGACGCAGCGCTCGAGAAACTGGCCGGTCTGGTCGTTGACGGGTTTGGCGAGGACTAGGTCCGATGTCCAGCCACGAACGCCGGCAAATTACCGGCTTTTCCAATCCCACAATCAAGCGTCTCCGCAGCCTCCGGGAAAAGAAGCATCGCAAGCGCGAGGGACATTTTCTCGCCGAAGGCCTGCGCATATTGACCGAAGCGCTGGAGGCCGGAAGGACTCCGAGATTGCTGGTCGTGGTTGAGGGAACCGAGCTGCATCCCCTCGCCCGGGATCTGGAAGCAGCCACCTTTGCCGCTGGCGGCGAAGTTATCGAAACCAGCGAAGCGATTATCGGCAAGCTGACGGGCAAATCCAATCCGCAAACGATTGTCGGAATATATGAAGACCATCCTGTCGCGCTTGCCGATCTCGACCGGAATTGCTCCGGCATCTGGCTGGTTGCTCAGGCTCTGAGGGATCCGGGAAATCTCGGCACCATCCTGCGCACCGGCGATGCGGTCGGCGCCGGTGGGCTGATTTTGATAGATGAGTGCGTGGATCCGTTCTCGGTGGAAGCCGTGCGCGCCAGCATGGGCGCCATATTCACCCAGCAGATCGTGCAGGCTGCCTGGCCGGAATTTCTCGAATGGCTGCGATCGGGCAAAGGACAGCTGGTCGGCACCAGTCTGAATACCGACATGGACTATCAGTCGGTCCGCTATGAAGCGCCCACGTTCCTACTTGTTGGCAACGAAGCCCAGGGGCTCCCGGAAGCGTATGAACAGGATTGCGACTTGCTGGTCAAAATGCCGATGATGGGCAAGGCCGACAGCCTGAACGCAGCGATTGCGTCGGCGGTAATGGCTTATGAGGTGCTCAACCAGCGCAGGGCTGGCTGACCGCCCTACTCTGCTGCTTCATCCTTGAATGCCCGGTCATCCTCGATCAACGATGTCTCAACATCCTCGGCATAGCGCGGCAACGCTTCAATCTCTTCGACCGGATCGAGTTCCTTCTTGCCGGTCTCGACATTGAGTGCCGCAAATTTCCGTCCTGTCGCCATGACATTGCGTTCGAAACTGCCGACAAATTTGTTGTAATTGCCCACCGCACTGCCAAGGCCGGACCCCATCCGTTTGAGATGCTCGCCAGCTACCGCCAGACGATCATACATTTCCTTGCCAAGCTGACCGATCTGTTTCGCCTCGGCCGCCATTTTCTCCTGCCGCCAGACACCCGCGACCGTGCGGGCGATCGCGACAAGATTGGTGGGTGTGGCCAGCAACACCTTTTTCTCGAACGCATGATCCCATAGCGCGGGTTCATGCTCCAGAGCGGCTGACAGGAAATGCTCACCGGGGACAAACATGATCACATAATCGGGCGCATCCTCGAACTGGTCCCAATAGGCCTTTTTCGACAGGCCATCGATATGCACCTTCATCGAGTTACAGTGCCGCGCCATGGCAAAGCTCCGCGCATCGTCATCCTCAGCTTCAAACGCGTCTTGATAGTCATTGAGTGACACCTTGGCATCAATCACCAGCTTGCGCCCGCCCGGCACGCTGATCACCGCATCCGGGCGCAGACGGCCCTCGTCGGTATCGATACTCTGTTCGGTCACGAAATCGGTATGTTCGGACAATCCGCAGGTTTCGAGCACATTCTTGAGTTGCTGCTCGCCCCAGCGCCCGCGGGACTTGGGTGCGTTGCGCAGGCTGTTGACCAGACGAGCCGCTTCCTGCTGCACCCGGTCCTGGCCTTGCCGGACCTGCTCGATCGTAGCGGTGATCCCGGCATAGGATTCGGTCCGCTCCTTCTCGATCTTGCGGATACTTTCTTCATAGGCCGTCAGCCGTTCGTTGACCGGCTGCAGCAATTTGGCGATTTTCTCGCCGCCTTTTTCATTGGCCTGATCAAATCGCTGATCCGCTCGCTCGAGAAACTGGCGCTGGGCCGTTTCGAGCATTTTCGCGCCAACTTCGGAAAACTGGGCGGAAAGCGACTCTTTAGCTTCGATCAGCTGTTGCAGCTGCTTTTCATGATTGCGTGCATCCGCTTCCAGTGAAGCCAGTCTTTGCCGAGCCTGATCCCGGTCTTCGCGGATGTGATCCCGCTCTTTGCGAGCCCCATCCCTTTCTTCAGTGATACCGTCCAGCATGGTCCGCAACGAAGCTGTGGTTTCTTCGGCAGCCTTCGCGCCGGAACCCGCGGATTTCTGGCCAGCAAACCATCCAACCCCAAGACCCACAAGCAGAGTGGCTATGGCAAGTATGAGCGCAAATACGGGGTCCAACGGTGGTTCCTCTGTTCAGAACGAAACAAGAACCTAGGCTGATGGAGGCCTTTATGCAACCGTCAATGAATGCAGATAGTAACGCAGCCAGCGATCAGGCCGCGACACCCTGTTCCTTGCGCAATTTGGCCAGCTTTTTCAGGACCATTTGCCGTTTCAGGCGCGAGAGATGGTCGATGAACAATATGCCTTCCAGATGGTCCATCTCGTGCTGGAGACAGGTCGCCAGCAATCCGTCCAGCTGCTCTTCATGCTGCTTGCCATTTTCATCCTGCCAGCGCGCGGTGATGGTCGCCGGGCGTTCGACATCGGCATATTGGTCCGGCACCGAGAGGCACCCCTCGCTATAGGTATTCAGATCATCCGACGGATTGAGAATTTCGGGATTGATGAAGACTTTCGGGTCTTTCTCCACGTCATGTTCATGATCACAGTCTTCGCCATGCTCATGGTCATGCTCGACCGGCTCCTGCAGATCGATCACCAGGATGCGTTTCGGCACACCGACCTGAATGGCCGCCAGTCCGATCCCGGGCGCATCATACATGGTTTCAAACATGTCCGCGATCAGGGTCTTGAGTTCGTCATTGAACTCAGTGACAGGTTCCGAGACGGTTTTCAAACGCGGATCAGGGACTTCAAGGATAGGTAAAATGGCCATGTCCGAAATTTAGGGATTCGGTGGGGTCGCGTCAAGCACTCGAGCAATGGGCAGACGGTCATGTACCATTACCCGTCAGGTAATTGCCGAACCTACGCCTCTGGTCATATGGAATGCCGGTACAGTTCAAGCATCACAGAAAACGGGGAAAATCATGCTTCTCTTCCGCTCCATACTCATCATTCTGTTCGTCAGCATCGTCGGGTACACGCTGGTCACCGTCTCCAGTCACGGCTGGGGACTGGTTCCTGTATTTTTCGGCGACATGGCGGAAATGGGCTGGCCGGGTCAGTTTAACTTCGACTTTATGGGCTTCCTGATCCTTTCCGCGCTCTGGGTGGCCTGGCGCTACAAATTTTCCACAACCGGACTACTACTGAGCCCACTGGCCCTGACCGGCGGGATCCTGTTCCTGTCCTTCTATCTGCTGGTGATCAGTTTTACTGAAGGCGGCGATATCAAGTCGATCCTGCTCGGCAAACAGGCCGAAGGCTGAGACTCATTCCACCGGGCGGCGGGATCGCAGGGCCTGGGCGAGCGTGCCTTCGTCCAGATAGTCCAGCTCACCGCCCACCGGAATACCGTGGGACAGCTGGCTGAGCCGGACAGGGAAGCTCTCCAGACGCTCTGCAATATAGTGGGCCGTCGCCTGCCCTTCGAGGGTTGCATTCATCGCCAGCTGGTTGTCGTCAATGCCGCCCATTTCGACGCGTTTGAGCAATTTGTCGATGCTGATATCTTCCGGTCGCACCCCGTCCAGAGCAGACAATTTTCCACCCAATACGTGGAACTTGCCGGGAAAAAGGCGCGATTTGTCAAGCGCCCACAGGTCTGACACCTCCTCGACCACGCACAACGCCTTTTCATCACGGCGCGGGTCGGAGCAGATCTGACACGGGTCCTGCGTGTCGACATTGCCGCAAATCGAGCAGGTCACCAGATTGGCTTCCACCTGTTCCATCGCGGCCAAAATCGGTTTCATCGTGGTCTCTGGCCGCTTCAGCAAGTGCAGGACGGCACGGCGCGCCGATCTGGGACCCAGACCGGGAAGACGCGACAGGGCCTGAACCAGATTTTCGATCTCTTGCGATGCCATGGTCCAGTCTTTAGGGACATAATCTCCCGTCTGCCAAGGGGCAGCTTTACACATGGCGAGTTTTTATGCGTTTGATTTTCATGGGAACCCCGGATTTTGCTGTCCCTGCCCTCAAGGCGCTGCATGCCGCCGGTCATGATATTGACGCGGTTTACTCGCAGCCGCCTCGCCCGGCGGGCCGGGG
>JBCBZY010000002.1:0-31061 GCA_039815115.1 Pseudomonadota bacterium
GTAGTCTTCCCTGAAGGAGGGCTGGCCTCGGAGCTGATTCTCACCGGCCGGTTCCTGCATGCAGAACGCGCCGAGAAGGCCGGACTGATCAGTGAAGTGGTCGAAGCGGACCAGCTGCTTTCGACCGGCCTCGCGCTGGCCGAAGAGATGCTCGATACCGCCCCGATGGTCCTGCGCCTGTCCAAGGATGCGCTCAACCGCAATATCGATGCACAAAGCTTCGAGGCCGCCATGGCCATTGAAGATCGCCAGCAAGTCATGCTCAGCATGACCGAGGACAGCCGCGAAGCCGCCAAAGCGTTTTTCGCCAAGCGCAAGCCGGATTACAAGGACCGGTAGCCCTTGTTAGCGCGGGCGGTGTTCGGTCCCCTCGCCTGCTGTAATGAACAGCGCCGTCGCTTCTTTCTCGACATCTGCCGTATGCCAGACACCTGGCGGGTTGATGGCATATTCGCCGCCCGCCACCTCCGTCCGCTTGTGCGAGCCATCTGCCATTTCCTGCACCAGCGTCATCGCTCCGGATGTACACAACACCATCTCGGCTCCCTTCGGATGCATTTCCCAGACGTCCCAGCTTTCAGTGAACGTATACATCGACACCAGCCGGCCTTCCACGCCGTCATCGCCATGGCGCTGACCATAACCTGCATACCATGACAGGTCCCCGGTCATTTCCGGTTCGATTTCCGCAGTGGCGCCCAGACCCAGATGCACAGGGTTTTTCTCCAGCCGGTGTGCCATCACGTCGCTCCTCTCCAATTACCTATTTGACCGCTCCACCCGCAATCAGCCGCGGCAGCATCGTCAGCGCGCCCAGGATCGGCCATTTGCGCTGCCACGGTTTTATCACATAATCCGTGCCCGCATGGCGATTGATCTTCCAGGCGAGATAATCGATTCCACCGGCATAGGTGCCGGACGCCTTGGCGAGGCGGGCCAGCGTCAGCAGCTTGCCGTTGCGGCGCAGGGACTTCCAGCGCCGCTCGGCTGCGGGGGTCGTGAGGTTCAGAGCTTCGGACGGGTCCTGCTGCTGCATCGTGACCATCGTCGCCAGCCCGATGCGATCAAAACGCTCCGGATCGGCATCAACGACCGAGCCCGGCCGATTGGCCCGTTCGGCGCGGAGCTCTGCCCCATAGGTCAGCTCAAATCCATGGCGATAAATGCGTTCGGGTGTCTGCGGCTGGGTGCCGAGCACCGGAATGGTGAGCTCGAACAAGGTGATCGAGGCCTGTTCGATCGCGGCGACGGCCTTGTCCCGGGCGACATCATCCGCGCACCAGACCAGTCGCGACGGCTGGGCAAAGCGGGCCCAGACACTGACCGCGCTTGCCTCGGGCCGGTTCAGCCGGAGGAAATCCGCTTCGCTCAGCACCGCGACCTTGGCCACCAGACCATCATGTTCCGCCGGAAAGACATTGGGCGGCAAAAGCCGGTTGGCGCTGACCAGCCAGCTTTTGCCGTACGCATCCTCATAGCTGGATACGATCAGATAGAAATCGAGCATCTGCCCTTCCAGCTCGGTCGTTCGCAGGCAGGACCCGTAAAACAGGACCGCCCGGGAAGCATCACCATATCGAGCTGCGATGTCCGCAGCGAAGGCGGATACCCGCGGGTCGACCGGCAGGCTCACCTCTTCGGTAATCAGGGGTGTCAGTTCGCTCACGCGAAAGGCCTTAGCTCAAGCGGCAAGCTTTAGAAAGGATACCGGCTTGGTCGATTTGAGCACAATCGGCCGACCTTCCTGGGCACGGAACAGTTCCCCGTCCATCAGGACATTGCTGTTTTCGCCTTCAATGCGAATCGTGTCACCCTGCTCAAAATGAATGCCCTTCTGCCGCTTCTTGCCAAGATTGCCTGACACCACCGCAAACAGGAAACGCAAAATAGCACCGGCCTGCTGATCAATCGCGACAAACTGCATTCGCCCGCGATTTTTGGTGCTGCGGGCCAGACGACGCATCAGCAATAATTTCTCAAGAGTGGTGACAATCAGCACCGCAAAATTACCCTGATATTCCCCTTCCCGGATCAACGAGATCTTCACCGGCGAGGGTCGGTTGGGCAGAAACTTTGCACGCAAACCGAACAGCACGGAAGCCAGCGCCGCAATCGCCGTCAAAACATGGGCCGCCGCATTGGGCAGTCCGAGCGGATAGATTTTGTGACGGCAATAAAGAATGAACTCGGACAGGCCAGCGCCGCCCAGGAACATGCCCAGCACAACTTTGCTGTCCTTGCCGCCGTCTGACAGGGCGATCAGTTCGCGATCCACCAGATGTTCATGGAGGTCATGTTTGGCCATCTCCACAATCCGTTCAAGCGCCTTGAGCGGATCGCCTTCCGCGCCCAGATCGAGCGCGATCAGATTGGTCTTGCCATTGGGCAGGACCGCCACCGGCGGCGGATTGTCTCCGAAATGCCCGCCTTGGTGCAATTCGGTCAGCGCAGCCTGGACTGTGCCGTCCCCGCCATTGATGACCAGAACCTTCGGCTTCACGCGGGCAATGGTTTCCAGAGCTCTCGCAATTTCGTTCACCGTATCCACTTCATAGTGAAACACGTCACTCGTCTTGACACAATAGGAGCGCACCTCGGGCAGTATCGCCCGATTTCCCGTGGAATTGGGATTGGAGAGGAGCGCAACATTGGCCATCAACCATGGCCTGCCAAAAGAGAGGAAGCCTGGGTCATCTGTATTTCATCCGGATGTTGATCGCTTTCACTTCATTGCCGACGGCAAAAGCAGTTTTCTTGTAGCTCGGCTTGCCGAGATTGAAGAGGTTGATACTGGGATTGTTCGACATTCCGCCGCCATCGCTGAAAATGTCGGTCTTGCCATTGCCATTGATATCATGACGTACCGCGACGGCGTAATTGCCGGCAGCATCGATCGGCAGACAGAATTGCATGTCGCCCTTGCGCGCAGGCATCTCCACCCGGTGCAGCCAGGCGCCTTTTTTGAGCCATTGCGCTTTGGTGCCGCGATAGGTCTGCACCCGCATCATGCCGGTTCCGGCCTTGACGCCGCTGATCTTGACCAGCACCGCAGAGCCGTTGCTGCCATTGCAGCGGCTGAGGTCGTTATCGATCTTCTGGCGGTTCGCTTCCGCAGGGGCGGCGGTGACCAGAATCAGGGTTGAAAGGGCAGAAACTGCTGCAATTTTCAACATGACGAGAATACTCCTAGACGTTATACACCCACCTGTACTCCGGCGGGTGACGATATTTGCCCCCTGAATAGTGATTCTTATGGCCTTGATTTGCGGCAGAAACATGGTGAGAGGGCGACGATAAGTTGAAATTCTTCACGTCCACCGACCGCTATATCGCCCGGCTGGTTGCAGTGCCCCTGTTTGGGACACTGGTCATTGCCGCGATGCTGCTGGTTCTCGAAAAAATGTTGCGTCTGTTCGACTTCGTCGCAGCTGAAGGCGGGCCGGTTAGCGTGGTCTGGCGGATGCTCGCCAATCTGATCCCCGAATATCTGTCGCTGGGCATCCCTATCGGGCTGTTGCTCGGCATTTTACTGGCTTTTCGCCGGCTGGCGCTCAGTTCGGAACTCGACGTTTTCCGGGCTGTTGGACAAGGTTATGGCCGGTTGCTTCGGGTTCCCTATATGTTTGCGATCGCGCTTGCGCTGGTCAATCTGACGCTGGTCGGCTTCGTTCAACCGCTATCCCGCTATTATTACGAGGAATTGCGCTTTGAACTGCGGTCGGGCGCGCTGGGTGCCTCGATCAAGGTGGGCGAGTTTACCAGCCTCGGGCAGCGCATGACGATGCGGATAGAGGAGAGCCGGGACAATGGAACACAGCTGAGCGGCATGTTTGTCCGGGCGGAAAGCCGCAAAGGACAGATCGTCTCGGTCACTGCGAAAAATGGCCAGTTTCTGGCAACCGATGATCCCGATACCATCATCTTGCGGCTCTCCAACGGCGTCCTGATCCACGATGCGCCGAGCTATGATCAGCCCAGGGTGCTCAGTTTCAACAGCCATGACCTGCCCATCGACCTGCCGGATATTGAAGCTTTCCGACAACGGGGAGAGAAGAATCTCGAATATACCATACCCGAACTGGTGCGGGTCGGGCTCGACACCAGCCGGAGCGAGACCCAGCGCAATGAATCTCGGGCCAATTTCCATTTTCGCATGGTCGAAGTCGTAATGATGCTGCTGATGCCGCTGCTCGCCGTGGCGCTCGCGATTCCGCCAAAGCGATCGAACTCGGCGCTGGGCGTGTTCCTGTCGATCATCATGATTGTGACCTATCACAAGGTCAATCAATATGGGGAGGATATCGGCGCGCTCGGCATTGTCGATCCGATCATAGCCCTCTGGGTGCCGTTCTTCCTGTTCGCGGCGCTGATAATCTGGATGTATCACATGGTCGCCCATGTGCCCGGTGGACAGCCGATCGGCGCGCTCGAAAAAGGATTCTCGAAATTCGGCGGTGTCTTCAAGGGCCTGCTCAACTTCAATCGCAAGCGAGCCAATGTAAATGATTGATATTTCTGACATTTCCATATTGCCGGGAGGTCGGGGCGCATGAATTTCTTCCCGTCCCGCACCCTGTCCGTCTACATGGTGCGCATGTTCCTGATCCGTGTGTTCAGCGTCGTCGCCCTGCTGGTGGTCGTCCTGATGTCGCTCGACCTGCTGGGTCAGAGCGGCAAGATATTCGCCTATCCGGGCAATGGTGAAGCGGAACTATGGACCTATACATCGCTGCGGCTGCCGCAGATTTTTGCCTTTGCCCTGCCTTTTTCGGTCCTGCTCGGCACACTGATCACCCTCGCCACGCTGAACCAGAACAGCGAGGTGGTATCGATGAAGGCCGGCGGCCTGTCCGCCCACCAGATCCTTGCACCGCTGATTCTTGCCAGCATGGGCGTGGCAATCCTGTCCTTTCTGTTTAACGAGATCGTTGTCGCTCCGGCGACCGCCCGGCTTTCCGCATGGGAAAAGGTCGAGTTCGGACCCATACCCGAAACCAGCAATGTCCGATCCCGGGTATGGGTGCGCGATGGCAATAATCTTATCAATGCCAAAACCGTGGTTGGTGCCGGTTCGTCTGTGCTGCTCCGGGACATCACCATCTATAATCGCTCGGAGAGCGGCCTGAGCAGCGTGATCCAGGCCGAAGAGGGCCGCTATGGCAGTGAAATATGGACATTGTCCGCCGTGACACGCTTTGATGTGGCGAGCGGAACCGAGCAAAAGCTGGATAGTCTGGAGATCGGTGGCAGTCTGACACCGGACCAGTTCACCCTGTCAGATGTCAGTGCAGACGCCCTGTCATTCCCCGAATTGCGCAGCGCCATTCTGCAGCTGAAGGAAGCTGGCCGGCCGACCGCCAAGCTCGAGGCCAGCCTGTGGCACAAATTGTCAGGGCCGCTCTCGGTGGTGCTGATGCCCTTGCTGGGCGCAGTCGCGGCATTTGGGCTCGCCCGTTCGGGTCAGCTGTTCCTGCGCGCCGTTATCGGCATGGCGCTGGGCTTTACCTATTTCGTGGCAGACAATTTCGCATTGGCCATGGGAAACATCGGGGCTTATCCACCGTTTCTGGCGGCCTGGGCCCCGTTTCTGCTGTTTTTCCTCATTGGCGAAACGGTGCTGATCCGCACCGAGGAATAGCCTCCGTCAGACCGAACCGGTACGCGCAGATCCGCGGACCAGTCCCATGACCAGCGCCCACAAGCTTGTGTGATTGCCCTTCGCGTAGGTCGAACCTTCGGGCAGCTCCTGCACAATCCGCCGATGCGCTTCACCCAGAGAATGATAGGGCAGGCCTGGCAGGAGATGGTGCAGCGCATGATACCGCAGGCCGACTGGCGCCCATAATGCTGGCAAGGTGGCCGGTGGCGGCACGTTGACGCTGTCAAGATATTGTGCGGTGACGGTCATTTCCTCGCCGTCATTTTCCCAAAGATGCGCGACCAGCGTCCGGATCTGATTGAGTACGACACTGCCGGACATAACCACGAGGAAGATCACAAATGCGCGCAGCGGGATGATCTGCATGGCGACCATGGCGATCAGTGCAATGGCCCAGATGCTGGCGGCAATCTCGCTGACCAGCCAGCGCCGCCTGAGCTCGCCTTCCGGCGGTTTGCGTCGGAATTCCGGATTGATGATGAGGCCGGAATAGCGCTCAACAACGAGCTTGCGGAGCGGCGGGATCACAAAGGACAGCGGCGTCAGCACACCGAACCGGAAGAGCAGCGCAATCGGTGCCAGCGACGCCACGACCACGAACAGCGGGACGGTCCAGGGCTTCATCAGGGCCAGCGGCAGATATTCCGGATCTTCGACGGTTCCGTATTTTTTGGTGCGATGGTGGATGCTGTGGACGCCTTCATACATGAAGGACGGGATCAGCATCGGAACGCCGAACAGCGTATTCCACATGAAATGAAAACCGGGCAAGGCATTGCGGCGGACATGGGTCAGCTCATGAATGAAACTCCCCGCACGATAGAGCGCGAGGATGGCAATAACGCCTGAAATCAGTGCGACCGCAACCGATGATGCCAATATCGCAGCAAACAGCGCGCCATAGCCAATGGCTACCGAAAGGAGGAAATCCGTCCAGTAAATGGCGGGCTTTGCACCGTGCAAATCGCGCGTGACCTTGGCCGCCGTGCGGATGAGATGCGTGTCTTCTGCCGCGCGGGAGCGAGCTGGGCTGTCGTCGGCAGTGCCAGCTGTAAATTCGCGGGCATCCTGGGCCGGGGGAAATGAACTGTCCATATCTACCTGTCTTGGTTACGCGCCGCCTACAGCAGCATATCATGGCACAAAAAAGGCCTGAATATGTTTGCAGCGGAGTTTCAACGCGCGATCCTGCCCTTGACATGATCGCGAAATTGTCGCCACAGCCTGCCTGAACGAAAAGGACCTGACATCCCGTGGAAACACCAGATATAGTCATACAGCCCGTAACAACCAAGGCCCAGACCAAGCAATTTGTCGAATGCGCCTATCAGATCAACGCGGATGATCCCAACTGGGTACCGCCCCTGAAGTCAGAGGTTTATGCTCTGCTGACACCCGGGAAGAACCCGTTTTTCGAACATGCCAGAGTGCAGCTGTTCCTCGCCATGAAGGACGGCAAGGTGGTGGGCCGGATCAGCGCCCATATTGACGAACTGGCGCTCGCGCAGCCGCCGGAACAGGGCATGGGTCCGGGAACCGGAAACTGGGGCATGCTGGAAGCCGAAGATCAGGCAACGGCCGTGGCGCTGATAAGCGAAGCCGAAAACTGGCTGAAGCAACAGGGCATGCACCGCGTGCTGGCCCCGCTCAGCCTTTCCGTCTGGGATGAACCCGGTTTGCTGACCAGGGGTCATGACCATCCACCCACCGTCATGATGGGCCACAACAAAGCTGACTATCAAGGATGGATCGAAAGCATGGATTATGCTTCGGTCAAATTGCTGCATACTTATGCGCTTGAAGTGAAAGATGGCTTGCCGCCACTGATCGGACGGATCGTAAAGTCGGGGGAACGCAACGACAAACTGGTCATCAGGCGGGTGGACAAGAAGCATTTCGACCGGGATGCGAAAATCATCATGGGCCTGCTGAACGATGCGTGGTCTGCGAACTGGGGTTTCGTTCCCCTGACGGATACAGAGATTGCGCATGTCGGCAAAAAACTCAAAGCCATTGTCTATGAAGACCTGATCATGATCGCGGAGCTGGAAGGCGAGCCGGTGGCCTTCATGATGACCTTGCCGGACCTCAACGAAAAGCTCAAACCGATGGGTGGCAGCCTGCTGCCCTTCAACTGGATCAAGCTCTTGTGGTGGCTCAAATTCCCGACGGCCAAGACCATGCGCGTCCCGCTCATGGGCGTGAAAAAGGAAATGCAAAACAGCCGGCTCGCCAGCCAGCTGGCCTTCATGATGATCGAATATATCCGGCGCAAGGCGGTGGCCAATTTCGGCACGGAGCGGGCGGAAATCGGCTGGATTCTCGAAGACAACCAGGGAATGGTGGCGATTGCGGACGCGATCAAGTCAGAGATCAACCGCACTTACACGCTCTATGAAAAGAGCATTTGAGCTACTCAGCCCGCAAGGTCAGGGCTGAGCTTCTGGCAGACTTCCTGCGCTGACAAGGCGCTCCGCCTCCTCGCGGATGATGCGGTCAATCCCGCGTTGCCAGAGGTCATTATGACCGCCGCCCCGGATCGGGAAAGCGAGCTTGGGTTCGCGGGCGCGGTCATAGAGTTTCTGGCCCATGGCAAAAGGGATCAATTCGTCCGCCGTACCATGTATCCAGCGCAGCGGCATGTCGATCTGATCAATGCGATTCAGCGATCGGAATTTGTCGAGAGTCAGCCATTTGGCGGGCAGGATCGGAAACTGGCGCTGGGCCATGTCATCCATTCCGGTATAGGCCGCTTCGAGGATCAGCCCGGCGGCTGCGTTCCGTGCTGCGAGCCAGGTCGCCACCCCGGTTCCCAGCGACTGTCCGGCAATCACGATCCGGTCCGGCGAATGGCCTTGGGCGATCAGCCAGTCATAATGCGCCTGTGCTGCATCGTAAAAGCTGTCTTCGGAAGCTTTCCCGGGATTGCCATTATATCCGGGATATCCCACCGCCAGCACACCCGCTCCGTCTGCGGCCAGCGACCGATAGATGGGCAGCCGGTCCATCAATCCTCCGCCATTGCCATGAAAATGAATAAGCACCGGACTGATTGGTGATTGCGGAGCACGCCACAGGGACATCAGCTCTCCGGATTGATCCGTATTTATGCTGACCTGGGAAAAGCCTTCCACAGCCAGTTCAGCGGCACCGGGCGTTTCCTGTGACGGGAAATAGAGCAGGCTGCGCTGGAACAGGAAGGCCAGCGCCACAAGGATGAGATAGACAAGGGCGGCAATAGCCAGCGCAGACAGCATGAAGCGCCTCAAAGGTCGAGTTCAACCCAGGTCGGCGCATGGTCGCTGGCTTTTTCCCGCCCGCGATGCTCCTTGTCTACCCCGCACCGCGACAGCCGGTCGGCAGCTGGTGGGCTGAGCAGCAAATGGTCGATACGAAAGCCCTGGTCCCGCTGCCAGCCGCCGCTGCGATAATCCCAGTAGGTCCAGATGTTGCCAGCAGGATATGTCACGCCCAGCGCGTCGGTCCAGCCGTCATGCAGCAGTCGTTGATAGCCCTGCCGGCTTTCCGGCTGCATCAGCGCATCGCTGGCCATGGCCTTGACCGAGAACACGTCATTGTCACGGGGAATCACATTATAATCCCCTGCCAGCACCGCGGGAACCTCTTCCTGCCAGATTTCGGCCGCGCGGTCGCGCAGGCGCTTCATCCAGCGAAGTTTGAAATCGAATTTCGGTCCCGGCTGCGGATTGCCGTTGGGCAGGTAAATGCTGGCTACACGCACGTCCGGACCGTCTGACCGTTTGATATTGGCTTCAAGATAGCGGCTATGCTCGTCTTCCGGCTCGCCATCCAGTCCCCGTTTTGATTCCTCGGGGACCTGATCACGGGCGAGAATGGCAACGCCGTTGAAGCTCTTCTGGCCATGCCAGATCGCACCATAACCGATGTCTTCGAACTTTTCGGCCGGGAAGCCTTCATCCTGCGTCTTGATTTCCTGCAGACAGGCGACGTCTGGCCGGGTTTCTTCGAGCCATTCCAGAAGCCGCGGCATGCGGGCCTTGATACCGTTGATGTTGAAACTGGCGATCCGCACCGGGTTGGTCAGACAGAAAAGCTGGAACCGCAGCCACAGCCTGATGCAGCATTGGGATTGGTTACCTGAAATGCGCTGCCGCCGAGCGATTCTACAAAGTCTACGGCGCTGCCCCGCACCAGATCAAGACTGATCTCGTCTACAACCAACGTCACACCGGCTTCTTTGACGGCCGTGTCATCAGATTCAATTCCCTCGGCCAGTCCGAAGCGATATTGAAATCCCGAACAGCCGCCACCTTCGACGGAAAGGCGCAATATGGCGGGCTTGCCCTGTTTTTCGGCAATGGCAGACACGCGCTTCGCGGCGCTGGGGGTCAGGATAATGTCCTGTTCGGCAATTTCAGCTGTTTCAGTCATGATTACCAGATAGTGATCCCGGGTCCGATAGTCAAAAGGGGCGGTATGCTTTTCAGCTTACCGGCCCCTTTCAGCACCCTCTCCCAAAGGTGTTCGGCAATTTCGTTGTCTTTCTTACTCCGCAGGACCGCCAAGTGCAACTCCCGGGATAGCTTTCTGTGCCAGCAGGAAGTCATTGGACTGCATGAACGGCATTGGATTGACAGCCTGCCCCGCAATCCGGACCTCATAGTGCAGGTGACTTCCGGTGGACCGTCCGGTCGAACCCATGAAACCGATCAGATCGCCGGCCTTGACGCGGGCATTGGCCTTGACGTTGAGGCGGGACATATGTCCGTAGCGCGTCTGGATTTCATTGCCATGATTGATTTCGATGTAATTGCCATAGCCGCGCACCCATTGCGACCGGCCAACAATTCCGTCGGCAGTAGCATAGATAGGCGTACCCACTGGTCCGGCCATGTCCACACCCTTGTGGCGGGCGCGGCGGCCCTTGAACGGGTCGTTGCGGAAACCGAATGTGCTGGTCAGGCGGTATTTCTTCACTGGCTTGATTGAAGGAATGGTCAGCTGTACCGACTGCTTCTTGCCCACTCCGGTCATATTGTTGAACAGCAGGCGAAAGGCGGGATCTTCGTCGCCCAGGATTGATGTGCCAGAGGACTCGTTCAGTTTTTCCTTGAGAGCTTCGAACGGGATGCTGGCGGCGGCATCTGCTTCTTCGGCATGTGCTGCGGGGGAAAATGCAAGGGCCGTTGCGGCCAGTGCCATGGCAGTGATCTTTGTCACAGCCCCTTTAAACAAACTCACTACGCTGTCGGTCATTACTGATCGACTCCTGTTACTGACGAACCAAGTGGTTCTGATTTTTGGCAGAAAATCCGCCCCCGGTAATTGATTACACGTGTAAATTCATAATGCTTAACTATTCAATACCGACATAATATTCCCGGGTTAAACCGGCTGCATGGCGCGCTGAGTCGTTAAATGGCGGCTTCAGACCGCCTTTGAAGTGGGTTTTTACAAGATTTTTCCAGTGGCTGTGCGGCTCTGATTCTCGCGCCTTGCAAACCCATTCGAACCATCTTGTGCCAAAGGAAACATGGTTAATTTCGTCATGATAAATGCGATTCAGCACCTTTGCGGTGAGCGGATCTCCCTGCTGGTGAAAGCGCTCCACTGTGTCCGGCGTGATGTCCAGGCCCCGCGCTTCCAGCACCATTGGCACGATCGCCAAGCGGGCGGAGCTGTCATGCGCGGTGTCGCGAGCGGCATCCCATAGACCATCATGAGCTGGCAACTGCCCGTAAAAACTGCCCATTTCCCGCAACCGGCGATCGAGCAATACGAAATGCATCGCTTCCTCAGCGCCAACCCGGAACCAGTCATCACAGAATTCAGGCGGAAATTCCCTGCCGAAACGCGCAATCATGTCGAAAGCGAGATCGATGGCGACAAATTCAATATGGGCGAGCGCGTGAATGAGCGCGATCCGGCGCTTCATCGACGTCCCCTTGCCCCTACGCGGCATCTGACCGGGACGCAGCAGTTCCGGGCGATCAGGACGCGCAGGGATTTCTGGCAATTCATCGACAAAAGCGTGGCCCAGTCGGCCCTGACGCCAGTCACGTGTCGCCTTGCGGGCCGCCATTACCTTGTGAGCCGGATCGGCGGTCAGCAGGACCGCCCGCGCCGCCAGTCCGGCAGAGGATTGCCGGTGATCTGCCAAAGCGGTCAGGCGGCCTGGACCGCTGCCAGCACTTCCTCGGCATGGCCCTTGACCTTCACCTTGGGCCAGGCCTCGAGAACCGTGCCATCCGGACCGATCAGAAATGTCGAGCGGATGATCCCCATATAAGTCTTGCCGTACATTTTCTTTTCCGCCCAAACCCCGATTTTCTCCAGAAATTCGGTCGACTCATCGGATGCGATATCGACGGTCAGTTCCTGCTTGTTGATGAAATTCTGTTGCCGCTTGGGCGAATCGGCGGACATGCCGAGGACGGTCGCGCCGGCCTTTTCAAATTCCGGCATCAGGGCCGAAAAATCCTTTGATTCCGTGGTGCATCCCGGCGTGCTGGCCTTGGGATAGAAGAACAGGACCAGCTTTTTTCCCATATAGTCGGACAGTTTCACGGGGGAACCGTCGGGTGCGGTCAGTTCGGCGTCCGGCATTTTATCACCAGCTGCAATCATAATATGTCTCCTAATATTTCATCCGGGTCCGGCCTCAAGTGCCGATTCCACTCGTCAATAACGCATTGCCGTGCCCTGTCATACCCGTTCAAAAGGGCATCCCAGTCTTCCTGTCCGGACGCTTTTGCAATCAGGTCGCGGCTGGCTTCCGGCGGATAATTGCAGTCCGGAGACATCAGGCGCAGCGCCACCAGCAAACGGGTCATCAGTTCATGGGCTGTCACCAGCTGCTCATCGAGATGTCCGGCTTCAGCCAGCGCCCGCGCCGCCTTGCCCAGCTGTGGATAGAGAGCCTCTCCGGTTTTGAGCTGGAGGAAGTGGATGATGAATTCCCAGTCAACCAGCCCGCCTTCCATTAACTTGGTGTCGAGCGGGCCTTGCGGGGGTTTGTGTTCGACAATGTCGAGACGCATCTTGCGCACTTCCTTGCGGAGCTGCTCCGGTTCGCGTTGCTTTCCGAGCACCTTGCAAATGTCCGCCTGCAGGGTCTCGCAAGCCTTCGGGCTGCCATAAACCGGCCGCGCGCGCGTCAGGGCCATATGCTCCCAGGTCCAGGCATTTCCATTCTGATATTTGCGAAAGCTCTCGATACTGACCGCCATCGGGCCCTGTTTCCCCGATGGTCGCAAGCGCGTGTCCACTTCGTAAAGCGGGCCCGCAGCGGTCGGGACCGAAAGAGCGGTAACTACACGTGTCGCGAGACGGTTGAAATATTGCGTTCCGCCGAGCGGGCGATCCCCATCGGAGTCGGCGCTGTGGTCGCCGGTGAACAGGAAGATCAGGTCCAGATCCGAGGCGTGAGTCAGCGCCTCGCCGCCAAGCCGTCCGAGTGCCAATATGATCAGCTCGCTCCCCGGCACCTTGCCGTGGACCGCTTCAAACTCGGCAATTGTTGCGTCTGTCAGAACCTTGATTGCCGCTTCCGCAACCCGGGCATATCCGGCCGCCACTGCGAGGGGATCATGGCGCCCCTCGATCAGCTGGGTGCCCAAGGCAAAGCGTTTTTCACCCACCCGCGCGCGGACAAGATCGAGCAGGACCTGGTAATCATCTCCCCCTTCGGTACGGGCAAATTCCTCCGCCAGCACATCGACATCTGGCGGCAGATCCAGCGCCGTCGCATCGATCAGTCCTTCGAGATATTCGGTCCGTCGTGCCAGAGCATCTGCAAGTGTCGGCGCATGGCTGAGGATTCGGCCAAGCAATTCGCGCAGTCCGGGTCGCGCTTCCAGCATGCGGAAGAAGTTGATCGCCGTCGGCAGCTTGTCGATCAGGCTGTCGAGACGGGTCAAAGCCTTGTCCGGATTGGGTGACCCCGCCAGCGACACGATCAGCTCCGGCAGTACGGCTTCGAAAGATTCAAGCGCCGCTGCGCTGCGCAAGGCGGTGACCTTGCCGCTGCGCCAGCGCTGGATCCGTTCCGCAAAAAATCCGGGATCATCAATATTCAGCTGCTTGCAGGCCGCTTGCAGCTTTTGCCCGTCCTGCGGCATCTGGCGGGTTTCGTCGGGATCAATCAGGTCGTCATAAATGGCACCAACGATTTCGACATGCGGCGCGAGCAGATCGAGCAGATCGCTGCCGTCCTCCAGACCATGCAACTTTGCCACCCGGTCCAGTCCTTCCGGCGTGTCCGGCAGGCTGTGGGTTTGCTGGTCATTGACCATTTGCAGCCGATGCTCAATCACCCGGTACAGGCTGTAGGCCTGCTTCAGACGGACGCCTTTGTCCGGGTCAATCCGCCCCGCCTCGGCCAGCGCATCGAGCGCCCCGCGCGTGGCCGGCGTCCGGAGTTCCGGCTGCCGGCCACCATAGATAAGCTGATGCATCTGGGCGTAGAATTCCGTTTCCCGAATACCGCCGCGGCCCTTTTTCAGATCATAGCCGGGACCAAATTGCTGGCCGGCACTGAAATGATCCCGGATTTGTTCCGACACGGCCCCGATATTGCGGATCGCGCCATAATCCAGCGATCGCCGCCAGATAAACGGGTTAATGGTTTCCAGAAAATTCGTCCCCAGTTGCCGATCACCGGCGGCAGCCCGCGACCGGATAAAGGCCGCCTGTTCCCAGGCCAGCGCGCTCGATTCATAATAACTGATCGCGGCGTCTACCGGCAGTGCCACCGGGCTGACCTCGGGCGAGGGTCGCAGGCGCATATCAACGCGAAAGACATAACCGTCTTCGTCCCGGGCCTTGAGCGCCTCGACCTGCTTCTGTCCGATGCGGCGCGCCGCATCGGGAGGATCTTCGCGGCCCCGGGTCGGGATCCTGTCCGGGTCATAGATGAAGATCGGATCAATGTCGGACGAATAATTGAGTTCCCGGCTGCCATGTTTGCCAAGCCCGATAATGGCGAACCCCTCGACCGGCGCACCGGGATAGCGAGTGGCGTAAATGTCGGCGAGCGCCTCATCCAGCGCCTGATCGGCAAAATCGGACAGCCGATGGACCACTTCGGTCAGGCTCAACTGTCCGGCCAGATCGCCTATTGCCAGCACCAGCGCCAGCGCACGTTTTTCGCGGCGCAGTTTTTGGCGAACGGTTTCGGCACCCTCGCCTGCCTGCTTCACATGAGCAAGCGCCGCTTCCAGATTCTCCTGACCCAGCAGATCCGTCAGCTCGGGCTGAACCTCCATCGCCATCGCCAGAAAAGGCGCATGTTGCCGCGCCCGGTCCATGGCTTCTGCCAGACTGGTCAATGGCAACAGGAAATCCGTCATCCGAGATAATTGCTGCGGAATTCCGAAGCGAAAGCCGCAAAACGGCCTTCCCCGATAGTATCACGCATCCTCGCCATAAGTGATTGATACCAGGCGATATTATGCTCGGTCATCAGCATCGCACCGAGGATTTCCTTGGACTTGATCAGGTGATGCAGATAGGCGCGGCTGTAGGTCTGACAGACCGGACAGGAACATTCACCGTCCAGTGGTTCCAGGTCTTCGGCAAATTTGGCGTTGCGGATATTGAGCGGTCCATGGGTTGTGAAGGCCTGCCCGTTGCGTCCGGAACGGCTTGGGAGGACACAATCGAACATGTCCACCCCGCGCTCCACTGCTCCCACCAGATCGTCCGGCTTGCCGACCCCCATAAGATAACGCGGCTTGTCCTGCGGCAGCTGGTCCGGCGCATAGTCGAGAACCCCGAACATCGCCTCCTGCCCCTCGCCGACCGCCAGTCCACCAATCGCATAGCCGTCAAACCCGATATCGATCAGCGCCTCCGCAGAAGCCGTGCGAATATCCCGGTCGAGCGCCCCTTGCTGAATCCCGAACAGGGCGGACTTCGCTGCATGTTCCTCCCCGCTGTCAAAACCGTCCCGCGAGCGTTTGGCCCAGCGCATGGAACGCTCCATTGATTCCAGCGCTTCATCCCGCGTCGCACCATTTTTGGTGCACTCGTCAAACGCCATGACGATGTCGCTGCCCAGCAGCCGCTGGATTTCCATCGACCGTTCGGGTGTCAGCATGTGGCGCGATCCGTCGAGATGGCTCTGAAACTCGACGCCATCCTCGCTCAACTTCGTGAGATCCGACAGGCTCATCACCTGATAGCCGCCGCTGTCGGTCAGGATCGGCCGGTCCCAGTTCATGAACTTGTGCAGACCGCCCAGCCGCGCCACCCGTTCTGCTCCCGGCCGCAGCATCAAATGATAGGTATTGCCGAGGATGATATCGGCCCCGGCCGCCCGCACGGCATCGGGCTTCATCGCCTTCACCGTGGCGGCCGTACCAACCGGCATGAAGGCCGGAGTGCGTATTTCTCCGCGCTGCATGTGGATAGTGCCCAGCCGCGATCGTCCGTCGGTTGCGGAGATGGAAAAACGAAAGCGGTCGGTCATAAATCTATCCCGGAAACGGTAATGATGGCCAGAACAAGGCAGATTTTGCGTTTTCGTTCCGATGGTGTAGTTAACGCAATATCCTGTTCGAATCCCTCAGTATCTGTGCAGGATATAGGCACTTTTTCAAAGACCAAAATCTGGAGCATGATATGACCAAAGCAAGTAAACTCGGTTCAGCAGCGACCGCACTGATCGCGGCAGCCGCTTTGTCCGCCTGTTCGGGCGGCGCCGGCGAATCGACGGAAGGCGCAGAAGCCAGCGAAGCAGAAGCCACGGAAGTCGCGGCAGCTGAAAAAGAGAAATGCTTCGGCATCGCCCTCGCGGGTAAAAATGACTGCGCCGCTGGCGAAGGCACAAGCTGCGCGGGAACCTCGGTAGTCGATTATCAGGGCAATGCCTGGAAATATACCGACGCCGGTGAATGCGAAGCCCAGGGCGGCTCGCTGACCGAAGTGGCTGACAATGATCCGCCAGTCGTACCGGCTGAAGCAGAAGGCTAAGCCTTTCTGACCGGTAGTTGATACCCATTCAAAAGGGGCGGTTCCTGCGGGAGCCGCCCTTTTTCTATTGACGCGTTTGTCTTCTATGCTTCGGTTTCACGTGCGGCGGAAATCGCGCGCGCAAAGCTGCGTTGCGACACCGCTCCGCGCACCAGGATCGGGCCGATCAGGAAAGCCGGCGTCCCCTGAAGATTCAGACTGAAGGCCTGCAGGCGATTGCGGTCCAGCTGATCTTCGATTTCCTGTTGATGTGCGTTGAGATCTTCCAGCAACCGGTCCCAGCTGCCTCCCGACTGCTCGACCGCCGTCTGTAATTGCGCATTACCCAGACCCGCCTGCCGCATCAGCCGGTCATAGACCTCCGGATACAGGCCCTGATAATCCGAGGCCATGGCAATTCGGGCTGCCCGCTCGGAGGATGCCCCGAAAATCGGCCAGTCCTTGTAGACCATGTTGCACCGGCCATCTTCGGCCGCGGCCAGCTGAATCGCCGGATGCGCTTTTCGGCAAGCGGCGCAGTTGAAATCATTGAACGAGATGATCGTGAGGTCCGCGCCGGGAATCTGTTTCATTGGGGAAGAGCGATCTGCACGCAAATCCCGGACCAGCCCGTTGTCGCCGACATCCTCCCCGACAGAGCGACTGTTTCTCAGCAAGGTTGCCGTGCCGGCTCCGGCCAGAACCACGGCGCCAATCTGGAGCAATGTGCGGCGGTCAAGGCGGCCAGGCGTTTTGGTTGCGCTCATATACTCGCCGAATAAATGGCGCAGAGGGGCAAGGCAAGCGCTCCGGCGCCCGTTTCCGCCACCAGTGATTCAGGGAAGAAGCAGACTCGAGTCACCATAGCTGTAAAAGCGATAGTTCTGCGCAATCGCATGGGCATAAACGGCCTGCATGCGTTCAAGCCCCATCAGCGCACTGACCAGCATGAACAGGGTCGATTTGGGCAGGTGGAAATTGGTCATCAACCCGTCAATCGCCTTGAACCGGTAGCCGGGCGTGATGAATATATCGGTGTCCCCCTCGAATGGACGAATGATGTCATCGTCCCCCGCCGCGCTTTCGAGCAGACGCAGACTGGTCGTACCAACGGCGATGACGCGCCCGCCCGAAGCCCGGGAGTCGTTGAGCCGGTCCGCTACATCCGCCTCTATCCGCCCCCACTCGCTGTGCATCTGATGATCGTCGGTCTCGTCCGCCTTGACCGGCAGAAAGGTTCCCGCCCCGACATGCAGGGTGAGCGTCTGCGTGCCAATCCCGGCGCTGGCCAGACTCGCGATCAGCTCATCGGTGAAATGCAGGGCCGCCGTCGGTGCAGCCACCGCGCCATCTTCGCGCGCAAACATGGTCTGGTAATCGTCGGCATCCCGCTCGTCGATCGCGCGCTTGCTGGCGATATAGGGCGGGAGCGGCATGGTTCCGGCGCGGTCCAGCAGAACCTCCACCGGCTCCTCACCCAGAAACCGCAGAGTGAAGCTGCCATCCGGATTTCTCTCCTCGGCGACGGCAAAAACCTCTGCGCCAAAATCGATCCGGTCGTCCGGTTTCAATCGCTTCGCATTGCGAACAAAGGCTTGCCAGCGTCGCAGGTCCATTCGCTTGTGCAGCGTCGCGCCAATGGTGGCGTTCCCCCGGCGTCCGGTCAGCTGCGCGGGAATCACCCGGGTATCGTTAAAGACCAGGACATCTTTCGGAGTCAGCAGGTCTGCCAGATCCCGGACCACATGATCAGTGATTTCACCTTGCTGCGCGAGCAACAATTTGGCGCTGTCGCGAGGGACAGCGGGGCGTAGCGCGATATTCTCCGGCGGAAGCGCAAAGTCAAAAAGATCGACGCGCACAGGTCAGGTCACGGATTGATCGGCGCGCTCAGGTCGTCGATCGAAAATTCCCGTTCCGGTGCCGGCGTCAGCGCTTCGGGTGGCGGCGGAGCCTTGCCGTCCGCGGCAATTGAAGCCTGTAATATCCGGCTCGGACTGGCGGGCGGTTCGCCCCGCTGGATCGTGTCAACATATTGCATTCCGGCGGTCACCCGGCCAAATGCGGTATAGTTTCGGTCGAGCGCAAAGCGCGGATAGAACACGATGAAAAACTGGCTGTTCGCACTGTCTTCACTTTGCGCCCGCGCCATCGAAACAACACCGCGCAAATGGGGATAGTTGCTGAACTCAGCTTTCAGATCGGGGAGCTCGGACCCGCCGGTTCCGGTGCCTGTTGGATCACCTGTTTGCGCCATGAACCCGTCTATGACGCGGTGAAAAATGATCCCGTCATAAAATCCCTGGCGAGTCAGCGTCTTCACACGTTCCACATGATTGGGAGCCATGGCAGGAAACATCTGGATGGTGACCCGGCCGCCGGTGGAAAGGTCGAGATGGAGAATATTCTCTTCCGGATTGACCGAAGCCGGCGCGGCTTCGGCGGGTTCTGCGTCCTGTGCAAAGGCCGGGTTCACCGCCAGTGCAGCGACAGCCAGTGCCTGAAAAAATTTACGCAACATGCTCATATCTGTTCGATCCTGATCTGGATAAATCTTGTTGGCAACGCCTTTGAACCATCCGGCCTTTCGCTGCAATGAATTGCTTTCATCCGTGCCTATTGCTCGCCCTTGAGCCCCAGCTTTTCGACCCGGGCAACGATCTCGTCCCGCACCAGCGGGGTCACGAACTTGTGGATCTCGCCGCCAAACATCGCGATCTCCTTGACCAGCCGGGAGGCAATAGGCTGCAGCGAGACATCCGCCATAAGAAATACGGTTTCAATCTGGTCATTCAGTTGCTGGTTCATGCCTGCCATCTGATATTCATATTCGAAATCGGCGACCGCGCGCAACCCGCGAACGATGACGCTTGCGCCCTGTTTCTCGGCAAATTTCATCAGTAGCGCATCAAAAGCCACTACCTCGACAGCATCACCCAGAGCCGTTGTTTCCCGGCGCACCATTTCCAGTCGCTCCTCGACCGAAAACATCGGGGACTTGGACGGATTGGTCGTGACACCGATGACCAGCTTGTCAACCAGCCGCGTGCCTCGCTGAATGATATCCATGTGCCCCAGCGTGATAGGGTCAAATGTTCCCGGATAAACGCCCACTCTCATGACAATCGTCCCCCTGTTACTCTATGCATTATCTGTCCCGCTCCACGGTGAAAGCCGCAATTTCCCGCAGCAAGTTCGCTTCCTCGCCATATGTGCTCAAATGCGATTGCGCCTGATCGACCAGCATTTTCGCCTGTTCCCGGGCCTGGTCGAGGCCCATCAGGCTCAAAAAAGTCTGCTTGCCGGCTTCCTCATCCTTGTGCAGTGCCTTGCCAGCACGCGCCTCGTCACCTTCCACGTCCAGAATATCGTCGGCAATCTGGAAGGCGAGACCAAGATCATGAGCATAGCCGCGCAATCCCGTACGTCCTTCCGCCGGCACCTTGCCGAGGATGGCCCCGATTTCGACGCAAGCCGCGATAAGCGCACCCGTCTTGAGTTGCTGCAACCGGGTCACGGTTTGCAGGTCAAAAATTTCATTCTCGGCGACAAGATCCATCATCTGGCCGCCCGCCATCCCTGACGGTCCGGCAGCTCTGGCGAGACAGGACACCATCTCGGCCCGGATGAAGGGATCCGGGTGGGTCTGATCATCCGACAGCAAATCAAAAGCCAGCGCATGCAGCGCATCGCCCGCCAGAACGGCTTCCGCTTCGCCAAAGGCGATATGGGCGGTCGGCTTGCCGCGGCGCAGGTCATCATCATCCATGCAGGGCAGGTCATCATGGACAAGGGAGTAAACATGCAGCGCCTCGACCGCCGTCGCGGCCTTGATGGCGCTGTTATGCTCGACATTGAACAATCGCGAGGTCGCCGTCACCAGCAACGGCCGCAGACGCTTGCCCCCGCCAATCGCGGCATGGCGCATGGCCTGGAAAAGCACCGCACGCGGGTCATCGGGCACCATAAGCAGGGAATCAAATTGCGCATCAACGGCTTCTGCGACCGCCTGCATCTCTTGCTGAATATCGAGATTGCTGTTGGCGGCCACGAGCGCGGTCAGTCCGCATCAAAGGCGGTAACGCCTTCGGGATTGCCATCACGGTCAAGGGTGATTTTTTCGATCCTGGCCTGGGCCGCTTCCAGCCGCTTCTGGCAAAGCCCCCGAAGCTTTTCGCCTTCGCTGTATAGCGCGATCGACTGGTCGAGAGGCACATCGCCACTTTCCAGCTTTCGGACAATATCTTCCAGCTGGCGCAGCGCATCTTCAAAACTGAGATCGCCCGTCTCGCCGGAATCTTCTGCAGTGGTTTCGTTCATCCCCAATCCAATGACGGCGCTTTGGGTTGGGGTCAAGGGCCGGTCGCGCAAAATGCCGCTTCGGCCCCCCGAAATCGCCCCGTCTGGCCAATCGGGCATATCCGGACTAAGCTACATGTCAGGCACTGGATCAGAGGGGGAGAGACAAGGCAATGTTTATCGGTCATTTTGCGCCGGCGTTGGTAGCCGCTGCCCATCCAAAAGCGCCGGGCCTGGGAACCCTGTTCATCGCCGGACAGCTGGTCGATTTCGGCTTTTTCGGTCTGGCTCTGCTGGGCATCGAGAAATTCCGGATCGTTCCGGGCACCACCGTCATGAACCCGCTGAACCTTTATCACATGCCCTATACGCACAGTCTGCTCGGCAGCGGGGTCTGGGCGTTGGCCTTCGGTCTGCTGATCTGGATGATCACCCGCAACCGGGCGGGAGCGGTAATCGGGGGACTGGTTGTCCTGTCCCACTGGCTGCTTGATCTGTTGGTTCATGCCCCCGATCTGACACTGACTGGAGCGCCGCCTAAACTCGGTCTTGGATTGTGGAACTATCCCGCGATCACCATGCCGCTTGAGATGATCCTGACGTTCGGTGCCCTCGCCTTTTTTGTCACCCGGACCCGCTCGACATCGCCCCGGTCCCGCCTGGCGCTCGTCCTTCTGGCCGTATTGCTGGCATTTCTGCAAATCTATAACTGGTTTGGTCCCGAACCGGTCGCGGCCGATGCTGTCATGATGATAACCGCGCTGATAGCCTTTGTTCTGGCAGCAGCAGCGGCGACATTTGTCGGCCGGACCCGGACACTGAAAACCGCCTGATCGGCACCTAGGAGCCCTCCATGACCCAATATATTGTCGCCTATCTTGTTGCTGCCGTCATTTTCGGCATTCTCGATTTCCTTTGGCTCAGCAATATGGCGAACACGCTCTACCGGCCCGTGATTGGAGACATCATGGCCGACGAGTTCCGCAAGGCACCTGCCGCCGCTTTCTACTTCATCTATCTGTTCGGAATTGTCTGGTTCGGCATCAAGCCGGCCCTGGTCAGCGGGCAATGGACAAGCGCCCTGCTCAACGGTGCGCTGTTCGGCGGCATTGCCTATGCCACTTATGACCTGACCAGCCAGGCGGTCCTCAAGACCTGGTCGACGAAAATCACGCTCTATGACATCGCCTGGGGAACATTTGCCACCGGAATAACCGCTGCCCTGACCGCTTTTTTGATCTTGCGCTTCGTGAAGGCCTAGATAGGCTGAGCGTCAGGAGATTCTGAACAATAATGCCCGAAAACAAACCGACTCTGGCGGTCATCGGTACCGGAATAGCCGGCCTGTCCGCGGCCTGGCTGCTGCGAAATCACTATCAGGTGACAGTTTTCGAAAGCCAGTCACGAGCCGGCATGGGCGTCCATACCATCGACTGGACCAGTCGCGGCAGGCAAAGCCGGATAGATGTCCCGTTGCGGATTTTCAGTCGCGGCTATTACAAGCATCTGCTGGCGCTTTACGAACATGTCGGAGTCGAGATCCTCGCCACCGATCATGCCGGTGCGTTTGCTGACGGGAACGGGCGGATGCTGTTTCACTATGGCAATATCAATCTGGCCGGTCAGAGCATTTCCTATCCCAAGGGCAGCAGCCTGCTGAGTCCAGCGGCCTGGAAAATCGGCCTGCAGGGACGCCGGTTTTTCTCCCGGGCAACACGGGACATGAAAAATCCGGATGCATTGGCAGAGATCAGCTTCGGGCAATATCTGCGGGATAGTGATACCGGGCAGGAATTCACCGAAACGGTGCTCTTGCCGATGATGTCGGTGACCTGCACCTGTGACTATCAGGCGGTGCGGGATTATCCGGCCGACATCATGCTCGGCTATCTGACCAGCGGCGTGCAGGAGCTGGGCATCATGAGTGCCGCCAGGGGTGTCGATGACATTGTACCGCGACTGCTCGATGGCGTAACATTGCTCACGGACAGCCCGGTTGCGGACATCCGGCCAGAGGAAGACGGACTGTCGGTGACGATCGCAGGAGGGGAGAGCGAGAGCTTCGATCATGTCGTGGTCGCGGCACAGGCCCAGCAGGCCGCTGCGATGCTCACGGGATTTGATGCGCAAAAAGACCTGCTCGACACGGTGCCGTTCGAGAAGTCCGAGATGAGCGTGCATACTGACGAAGGCCTGTTGCCGGGATCGGCGGAGCAGCTCTCTCCGGTCAGCTACCATCTCCCGCATGACAGCAATCGCGCCGAAGTCACCGTGAACCTGACCCGGACCATTGCCCGCCTGAAAAATCAGGACACCGTGTTCCAGACATGGAATCCGATCCGCGATCCGGACCCCGACAAGGAACTGGCCCGCGTCAGTTTCACCCGGCCCACAGTCAACCAGACCAGCCGAAACGCGATGTCGAACTTGCGCGATTTCCATGGCCGGCAGGGGAACCGCCTGTGGTTTTGCGGCTCCTATATGACTGAAAAAATCCCGCTGCTGGATGCCGCGGTGGACTCCTCGGTTGCTATTGCCAAGCGGCTGGGCGCACCGATCCCGTGGCAGAACGGGGCGGCTGACTAGGCCTTTACATGCCCGAATTTCATGACCTTGCGGAAATTGCGCTGAACAGCGACGGCGAGGCCTGGGGGAATCTCGGATACTGGAAAGAGGAAAAAGAATATTCCGCCGCCGGCGCTGCACTGGCGCGATTATTGGGGGATGCCGTGCAACTGGATACAGAGTCCGTAATCATGGACGCCGGATTTGGCTGCGGCGATCAGTTGCTGTTATGGCTGGATCACTATCATATCGCTGGTCTGCATGGTGTGAACAATTCGCATTCCCAAACCGCATTTGCGCGGCAGCGTCTGACAGAGGCAGGGCATGGCCGGTTTGCCGAACAGCTTCACGAGGGCGATGTGAACGAGCCCGCACATTGGGATTTCGGGACCGGCGCGCCAGCCGTGAACCGGGTCATCGCGCTCGATTGCGCCTATCATTTTCCCGATCGCGGGCGGTTCTGGCAACAGGCAGCCCGCGCGCTACAACCGGGCGGGCGGGTTGGTGTCACGGACCTGATTCTGTCCGACCGCTACCATCAGGGCGGGTTCGGAAGTCTGGGTCTGACAGCCATGCTGAAAGCGTCGCGAATCCCTTCTGAAAACATGATCGGGGAGAAGGAATATATCCAGAAAATGCAAGGGGCCGGGCTGGAACAAGTCGAGCTACGTGACATCAGTTCGGATGTCCTCCCCGCCTTTGGACAGTGGTGGCGGGCATTTCGGCCGTCCGCCCGGCTGCCATGGTCCGGCCGGTTGAAATACGAAATCACCGCCCGTTTTCTGGGCTGGGCCTGGCGCAACAACCTGTTGCGATATCAGCTCGTTACAGCGGTCCGGCCCTAGCCGGTGGCCCCCAACTGTTCGTCAATCTGGCCGAGCCGTTCCTTGCCGAAATACATTTCGCCATCGACATACATGGTCGGAATGCCAAAGGCGCCGCGCGCAACCGCTTGTTCGGTATTGTCAATCAATTGCTGCTTGACCCCGGGATCCTGCGTTTTCTCCAGCAGTGCCTGCGCATCATAGCCCGCATCGGTCAGGATCTTGCCGAGCACATCGATATCCGTCACATCGAGCCCTTGCTCCCACACGCCCGGCTGGAGCGCTTCGATGAGCTTTACCCGTTCGCCCGGTTCAACGGTCAGCAGCAGGCGTTGCAGCGTCACGGTGTTGAACGGAAATTTGGGGTTCATCTTGAATTTGGTCAGGCCGTATTTGGCGATGTAGCGGTTCATCTCGAGCATCGCATATTCGTTTTTGCCTTTGACATCGGCATCCCGCATGAATGGCGGCGCATTGCCGGTCAGCTTGTGCATGCCGCCGAGGAAGGCAGGCGTTATCAGCAGTTCGGACCCGTGCTTTTCCGCCAGAGCCCTGAGCGGTTGCCAGATCAGATAGGCGTTGGGGCTGACAAAATCGAAAATCAGTTCAATGGTCTTGGTCATGCGGAGTCGCTCCTGTCATTTACTCTCATCATGAAACCATGTTTTGGTCCCGGGAGCAAAGCTTTTCCGCAGGAGCGAATGAATGACCGCGCTATTTCACATATTTGGCAGCCACTTTTGCGATGCCGCCATTGCTGTGGGCGACATCCTTTACCACCGCCCCGCGCCAGCCAAATTCCACGCCCAGTCGCTCGGCCTGCAGGCGCCCGGCATCGAGAAACGAAGCCCCGCGGTTGAACCGGTGGGCGCCCTGCAGCATCGCCTCCGGGGTCCGGCGCAGACTTGGGTGGCTCCCATCAATATCCTTGTCGCCGAGCAATATGATCATGTCCTTCTGGACCGCCATCCGGATACGGTCTTCTCCCAGCGCCGCATCCGCGAGTCCGTAAGGATCCTTGAACCCGTAAGGATAGACCTGTTCTGCATCCGGCATAGTGTACCAGCCGGCATTGGCGGCGAGAAAGCGTTTCACCCGGGCCTCGGGCTTGTAATAGAGGAAGCGGTGGACAAATTGCGAACCGGCAGAATGCCCGTACAGCGTATATCCGGTCTGCACGCTGCCAAGTTCCCTGACAGCATGATCGAAGAGCGGTTCAATGGCTGAAAAGGTCCATTTCTCTTCCTCCCGCAGATAATATGTGTCGTCTCTTCGGCCAAAGACAAAGCCCAGATTATAGCGACGCGAACCCGAAAAATCGCGCACGGCAAATTCCGGCGCAATCACGACAAAGCCATATTTCTGGGCATGCGGCACCCATTCAAGCAGATAGCGGGCCGAGTTGCGCTTGGCACCGTGCATCATGAACATGATCGGGGCCTTTTTCAGATCCACGCCGGACGGCACAAATGCCCAGACCGGAATGGGCTTTCCTGCCCAGCCGTCGAACATGAAGCGGGTGACTTCTCCGGCCGTGAAGGGCGCGGCCTTGAACTGGCCATGGGCGATAAATTTCCCCTTGGCCGCGTTTTTGGGCACCCGATATTCGGGAACCGCGTTGTCCGCCTTGTCCCCCTTTTCCGCAGCTGGTGCAGCGGCAGGCTGCAAAAACATCATCAGTGCGGCACAAAGCCCGGCAATAGTCCGGATCATCTCACTCTCCCTGTTGTCCCACCGTGCCTATCAAAACATGGGCGCTGCGGCTAATGCGAAAAAGGAAGAGCCTGTTGCCAAAATGGAATAGGCGGTTCCCTGCCAGCCCGAAAATAGCGGAACCGTTCCGAAAGACGCGAATTCCCTCTAGGCGAAATTGACCGGTCTCGCTAAAGGGGCAGCATGACCACAGACACGCTGATCGCCGAGCCGCAAATCTCACCTGAAACCGTTGCCGAGCACGGTCTCAACGAAGAAGAATATCAGCGCATTCTGAACGCGCTGGGCCGGCAACCGAATATCACCGAGCTGGGCATTTTTTCGGTCATGTGGTCGGAACATTGTTCTTACAAATCCTCGCGCCTGCACCTCAAGAAACTGCCGACAACCGGACCTCAGGTCATTTGCGGTCCCGGCGAAAATGCGGGCGTCATCGACATTGGCGACGGTCAGGCGGCGATCTTCAAGATGGAGAGCCACAACCACCCGAGCTATATCGAACCCTATCAGGGTGCGGCCACTGGCGTCGGCGGCATCCTCCGCGATGTGTTCACCATGGGCGCGCGGCCGGTGGCGAATCTCAACGCGCTGCGTTTCGGCCGGCCCGAACATCCGAAGATGAAACATCTCGTCAAAGGCGTGGTCGCCGGGATTGGCGGCTATGGAAATTGTGTCGGTGTTCCGACCGTCGGCGGCGAGACCAATTTTCACGAAGCCTATGACGGCAATATCATCGTCAACGCGATGACCGTCGGCGTCGCCGATGCGAACAAGATTTTCTATTCCGCCGCCAGCGGGGTTGGCAATCCGATCGTCTATGTCGGCTCCAAGACCGGCCGCGACGGCATTCACGGCGCGACCATGGCGAGCGCCGAATTTGACGATGACAGCGACGAGAAGCGCCCCACCGTCCAGGTCGGCGATCCGTTCACCGAGAAGCTGCTGATCGAGGCCTGTCTCGAGCTCATGGCCAGCGATGCGATCGTCGCGATCCAGGACATGGGCGCCGCCGGGCTGACCAGCTCTTCGGTCGAAATGGCGACCAATGGCGAGGTTGGCATCATTCTCGACATGGACAAGGTCCCGTGCCGCGAAACCGGAATGACCGCTTATGAAATGATGCTCAGCGAGTCGCAGGAACGCATGCTGATGGTGCTGAAACCCGGCCGCGAGGAAATGGCCGAGGCGATTTTCCGTAAATGGGAACTGGATTTCGCGGTGATCGGCGAAGTGACCGACACCCGCCGCATGGTGCTGACCCACAAGGGCGAAACCGTCTGCGACATCCCGCTCGGCCCGCTCGCTGACGACGCGCCGCTTTATGACCGCCCTCATCTGACGCAGGAAGAGTATAAGGCGCATGTCGCGATTCCCGCACTGGGCGACATTCCCGAAAGCACCGATATTGGCGCGGATCTGCTCAAGCTGATGGCCAGCCCCTCCCTCGCCTCGCGGCGCTGGATCTGGGAGCAATATGACAGCCAGGTCGGCGCCGACACCTGCCAGCGCAGCGGCGGCGATGCCGCGGTGGTCCGCGTCCACGGCACCAACAAGGGCCTCGCCATCACCACCGACTGCACGCCGCGCTATTGCAAGGCCGACCCGGTCGAGGGCGGCAAGCAGGCAATTGCCGAAGCCTACAGAAACCTGACCGCCGTCGGCGCGAAACCGCTGGCGACCACCGACTGCATGAATTTCGGCAATCCCGAAAAGCCGCATATCATGGCGCAATTTGTCGGCTGTATCGAAGGCATGGCCGAAGCCTGCGAAGCGCTCGACATGCCGATCGTGTCGGGCAATGTCAGCCTGTATAACGAAACGACGGGCGCGGATGGCGTGAGCCATGCGATCCTGCCGACGCCGGCGATTGGGGCGGTCGGGCTGATTGACGATCTCGACAAGATGATGACGATCGGGTTCAAGGAGGAGGGGGAAGATGTTTGGTTAATCGGGCCCAAAGGTTCTCATCTTGGTCAATCACTCTGGCTTCGGGAAATTGCCGGTTATGAATCAGGAGCCGCACCCCCTACAGACCTCCAACAAGAGAATCAGAATGGAGCATTTCTGAGGAAGCTGCTTGAAGAAGGCGTCATAACAGCTCTTCATGATATATCTGACGGAGGTATGCTCGCCGCAATAGCGGAAATGGGATTGGCGAGCTCCATAGGTTTTGAACTCCAGCGCAAATTTGATTTGACCACAGCCAGCGCATTCGGTGAAGATCAGGGGCGCTATATCGCGACGACCCGCAATTCTGAAGACTTTGTCATTTTGAACGAAGCATCTGACAATGGCATCCCACTTAAATTCCTCGGTCATACAAAAGGGGAAGCCATTGTTCTTGGTGAACAAAAAATCCCCCTCGCCGACCTCCGCGAAGCCAGTGACAGTTTCTTCCGCGACTGGATGGCGGACTAGCTTTCTTCGGTGCCCCTCCGACCCGCTTTGCGGGCCACCTCCCCATGCCTTCGGCACAGGGAGGATTATTTGACAGTTTGAGACCGAGGTCTTGTTTTTCTCCTCCCTGTTGTGCAGCAATGGGGAGGTGGCGCGCCGGAGCGCAGTGGAGGCGTGACGGAGGGGCAATTGGCGACAACACACAAAACCGTCCGACAAGCGCGCAGATTTCGCCGCACCATGTCGCCGCCCGAAATCGCGCTCTGGCAGATCTTGCGCGAAAGACCAGCAGATCTGAAATTCCGCCGCCAGCATCCGCTGGGACCCTATGTTCTGGACTTCTATTGTCCGGCCGCGAATCTGGCTGTTGAAGTGGACGGTTTGGCGCATGACAGTGGTGACCGTCCGGAACGCGATGCGCGACGGGATGCCTGGCTTGTTGAACAGGGTGTTGAAACGATGCGCATATCGGCGCAGGACGTTTTGCGTGATGTGTGGACGGTGGCTGATGGGATTGTGCAATATTGCAGGGGGAAGTGTTGAGGTTTTTGCCCCTCCACCACGCTTCGCGTGGTCCCCCTCCCCATGCCTGCGGCACAGGGAGGATTATGAATACATTCTTCCTCCCTGTTGCGAAGCAATGGGGAGGTGGCATCGCGAAGCGATGACGGAGGGGCCAACTTGACCGACCTCCTCCAGCCTTTGCTCCATTATGGCGGGCATTTCCTCCTTCCCTTCGCCATCGCCTGGTTGATCTGGCGGCCGCACTGGCGGGTGGCGGGGCTGATCATGGCGGCGACTATCGCCATCGATCTCGACCATCTGCTCGCCGATCCCATTTTCGATTCCGAACGGTGCAGTATCGGCTTTCATCCGCTGCATGGCGGCTGGGCGGCGCTGGTCTATGTGTTGCTATTGATCCCGCCGTCCTGGAAAGTCCGCGCGGTCGGGCTGGGATGCCTGCTCCATCTGGCGGTTGATGGCGGCGACTGTTTGATGCAGGCTTGGTAAGGCCACATCAGGAGAACACCAATGTCCTCAGGCTATTCCGGAACACCGCTGGCGAAAAAGCTGACGCTGAAGGACGGCATGACCGTCTGGTTCGAGGACATGCCGGACAACGTCCGAGACGAGATTGATACCCACGGCCTGCAGCTGTTTGAAAAAGTGGTGCCGGTCGAAGGCCTCCACGCCGCTCATATTTTCACCACCGAACGGGCGGTGATGGAGCAACATCTGACCAGCCTGCGCCACCTGATCGATCCGGCGGGACAGGTCTGGGTCAGCTGGCCGAAAAAGGCGGCAAAGGTCGAAACCGACATAACCGAAGATACGATCCGCAGCGTCTGCCTGCCGATGGGTTTTGTCGACATCAAGGTCTGCGCTGTCGATGCCGTCTGGTCGGCACTCAAGCTCGTCATCCGCAAGGAGCTGCGCTAGACGGCATCTGGCTGCCACCGCGCGAAGGTCCAGCCCAGCGCGATCACCCACAGCGCCTGCGTGACATAGACAAACAGCGCTCCATGCAGGTTCATGCCGATATGCCCGCTGGCGAGCAGCAGCGCCGGCACCAGTCCGGCCAGCGCGCCAGCGATGGCGAGAGCACGCCGCGCATTGCGCCACAGCACGACCGCCCAAAGCGTAAAGCCGATGCCCGTCGCGATCACGCCCAACCGGGCCAGCGCCTGGTTTATTTCCCAGGCGAACTGGCCAATTTCGGCTCCGATCTCGCCTTGCGGATGGCTGAAAAAGGCCGGTACCACGAAGCCGTTGATCGTCGCCGCGCCAAGAGCCGCCAGCTGTCCGGCCCCGACAAACAGGATCCCGGCCATGACCCACAGAGACCAGCCAAAGCGACCCATGCCGATCACCATGGCAGCGAGCTGCACCACGATCACGGCCTGCAATCCGCCGTGGACCAGCGGGATCATCAGCCCGTCATGGCCACCCTCGGGATGCTGGGACATCAGTCCGATGGTGAGCAGCCCGCTGGCGATCAGCAGGCGACCCGCCCACCGCGCTTCGATGATCTGAACTTTGTCCATTGCAATTCTCCCGGTCAACTGGGAGACATCCCAAACCGAAGGGAGCAGGCCAGACAATGGACATTCAAAGCAAAAAGTCCGGTACACGGGCTGAAACCCGGGCGCGACTGATGCAGGTGTTCAACAAATTGTTGCTGGAAGGCGCGGCCCCGCGGCCGAAAGTCGGTCTTATCATCGCCGAAGCGCGTGTGTCGCGCTCGACATTCTACGATCATTTCGACGGGGTCGAAGCCCTGCTGCATGAAAGTCTGGAAGGCCTGCTCGGCGAGGTTGCCGAAAGTCTGACCGGAACCCCCGATCGGGAGCGGTTCCACTGGCTGCTGACGCATATCTGGGAGAATCGCAAGATGGGCCGCGAACTGCTGTCGGGCCCGCGGGGCGAACAGGCGGAGGCGATACTCGCTCGTCAGGTGGAAGCGCGTTTGCCGCAGGACACCGACCGGCGGCTGATGGCGATACTGACGGCGGGCGTGATAATCACCGCGCTCAGCAACTGGGTTTCGGGAAAGCTCGCCGGGTCACCGGACCATCTCGCGGACCGGCTGTTGCCGACTATATCAGCGATTTTGACGGGGCATGCGGCCCAACCGGATTAAGCGGCTTTCGCTTCGCCTTCCGCCAGCA
>JBCBZY010000062.1:0-11146 GCA_039815115.1 Pseudomonadota bacterium
AACATCGCTGTCGCCCAGATATTCGAGACCCACGCTGATAATTCCACCGGAATTGATGACATAATCGGGAGCAAACAAAATTCCGCGATCAAACAAACGTTGGCCGTCTTCGGGCGTGGCAAGCTGATTGTTCGCCCCGCCTGCGACAATCGGGACGTTGAGATGCGCGATCGAGACCTTGTCCAGAATCGCACCCAATGCATTCGGGCTGAAAACATCCGCTTCCAGCCGCATGATTTCATCCAGACCGACCACCTCTGCCCCCAGATCACCCGCAAGCGACTGGGCATGTTCGCGGTTGATATCGGCAATACTGAGCCGGGCGCCGTCGGCGGCCAGCAAACGGGCAAGCCCCCCGCCAACACTTCCTACGCCCTGAATGGCAACATGGACCCCGTCCATGTCACTTCTGCCCAATTTGTGCGCCACTGCTGCCTTGACCCCGAGATATACGCCCTTCGCCGTATATGGGCCAGGATCTCCTCCGGCATCATCGCTGTTGCTTACCGGGAGACCAGAGACATAGCGGGTTTGCTTCGCGACCTCGACCATGTCCGCGGTGTTGATTCCGACATCTTCCGCGGTGACATAGCGACCACCCACTGAATCGATCATCCGGCCGAATGCAGCCATCATTTCCGGTGTCTTGGTGCGGTTACGGTCCGCCAGAATGACCGCTTTTCCGCCACCCAGGGGCAAATCCGCGAGAGCGTTCTTGAAACTCATGCCACGTGAAAGCCGCAGCGCGTCTGTCACTGCCGTTTCCCGGTTTTCATAGTGCCAGAAACGGGTTCCGCCAGCACCTGGTCCGAGATGCGTCGAATGGAGTGCAATAATCGCGCTTAGGCCGGTTTCATTGTCATGGAAAAAATGGACGGCTTCATGTCCATCATAATCTGGCAAATCCCACATTACCGTCATTTCGGAAGTCCTCAGCGCGAGTAGCAATTAAATTTGTTGATTGCGTAATAATATTACAAAACCATTTTGTCATCCCGGAAATGCAGACCTGCATTTCCGGCGGCCATAAATAGCTGTCACTCAAGGAAAAATACAGGGCCAATGCTGGGGCGATCGAGGGGTCTCGAACCCCCGACCTCCGGTACCACAAACCGGCGCTCTAACCAACTGAGCTACGATCGCCACAAGCCTGGCGCATACAGACTTTCTGATGCGCGACGCTGCATAGGGACGGCAATGGGTCATCGTCAAGCATTTCCCGCGCCATCACTGCGAAATCTCGCCTAGAGCGCATCTCCACGGCGACGCTGCACCAGGCGGGCGGGTTGGAGACCCGCATCCACCAGCGCCTGCTCTTCGATCAGTGCGCTTTGCATTTCCACGGTCAGGTCCAGGCGAAACCAGCGCGTCGCTACCTTGACCTGCCGTTGCACCTGCGGAGGCGCGCCAAAGCTGGCAGGGACGGGCCGGGACCAGAATGCGGTGACACTGCTGAAACCGGTTTCGGGGCGACGACCCAGGAACTGGCGGATATCGACGCTGTTGATCGGGTTTTCCGACAGGATTTCGAGTAGCAGAGATTGTTCCGGTCGCAGCGTGTTGATGTTGACCGGCGACAATTCTGCAATCGGCAGCGCACAGATCCACGGAACCAGTCGCGCATATATGGCCGCGTCAATGCCCTTGATCGCGCGCAATTCGCTGACGTCGAAGATCAGATTGTTGGCGGTGCGATAAGCGCGTTCCGATTGCAGATAATATTCATCCTCCGCTCCACCGGGCGTGGCAATGGTATCACTGTCCAGCCAGTCCACCACCGACGCCGCAATGTCGAAAGCATCCCCTTGCGGTACATCAAGCAGACCCATTAAGCGGATAAACTGGTCTATTCCCGCCTGACGCGCGACATAAATATTCTGTTCCTGGCTGACCAGGCTGTTGATGTTGAAACAGTTGCCGCCGTCGGAAATGGTGGCCGAGATGATTCCGCCAGGTACCGGAACCCGGTTGATGCGACCATTCCAGTCTCCCAGATTGGTTGTGCGTCCGGGCGATAGCTCGACAATTTGCTGCGCCGTTTGCATTCCCAGATTCTCTGCAGCCACCATATAGGCCTGTGCCTGTGCCAGCTCACGGGAATTGGATGTGAGCTTTGCTGCACCCGCGATCCGGTCAATCCCATGGGCCGCCAGAATCGCGAGGACGGCCACCAGCAACAAAACCGTGAGCAGCGCGGCGCCTTTCTCCGACTTCCTAAAATGACCGTGCGACATGACTACAAATACCCCGTGCCGACGAGAAATACGTGACGATAGGTGCGGCCATCCTGGTCAAACTGCAATTCCAGTGCGCGCGGCATGTCGGTCATGCGCTCGGATTGCCAGTCGCTGAGCCACTGCCCACGTCGGTCACGGAACCGGATCTGTAAATTCTCGAGGCCAGCGAGCAACCCAGCCGGTTCGCTGACCAGTCCGCCATCTGTCATTTCATATTGGCGACGCTCGAGCCGTCCCTCGGTCAGGCGATAGGAAACGCGCTGCAAACTGGAACGCGGTTCGTCGTTCACATTGCCCTGCCCGCCACGTGTAAACGTGAGGAAATCCTCATCGGATATGCGCGATTGGGCAATGAAAGCGGCTTTTCTGTTGCCTTCCGGATCGCGGTAAGTCCGGGAAACCGCCTGGCTGAGATCGGCCTCCATCAGAGAAACCAGCCGTTGCATCCCGGCCATCTCCCGCAATCGATTGTCGGTAACTTCGTTACTGTCCACCGCGGAACGCAACAGGACAACGCCAGCGACAGAAAGGATTGAGAATATCAGCAAGGCGATCATCATCTCGACCAGAGTGAAGCCGTTGCGCGGATGATCGGAATGCCGGGTCGGGTTCATGATGGCTCATGCTATAGCCACTCCCGGCACATCCGCAAACAGCAGTTGCGGTGATCCAGATTTCAACTAGTCTGACCGAGGACAGGGACGGATAGATGGTGGAGATGAGCAACACCACAAATGCAGAATATCTGGTGGCATTGGGCGGAGTCGAGAGATTTCCCGCCGAAAACATCGAACTGTGCACGGTGACCGGCTTTCTCCGCCCTCGTGAGTGCGAAGAATTGATCCGGCGAATTGACGAAAAACGGCGTCCTTCGACAATTGCCGATGACAATGGAGACGATTATTTCCGAACCAGCGAAACCTGTGATCTGGACCATCAGGACCCTTTGGTGGCCGAACTGGATGACAAGATTTGCAATTTTGCCGATATTCTCCCCAAATATGGCGAACCTCTGCAGGGCCAGCGTTATGCTGTGGGTCAGGAGTTCAAGGCACATACCGACTATTTCGACCCTGGCGGCGAGGATTTTGAAAAGTTTTGCGCCCGTTCCGGTCAGCGGACCTGGACTTTCATGATCTATCTGAACGAACCCGGTGATGGCGGGACAACATGGTTTGCCGAGATCGACCATCATTTCGTACCCAAAACCGGCATGATGTTGTGCTGGAACAATCTCCTGCCCGACGGTTCGGTCAATGACAGGACGCTGCACCACGGCACCGCCGTCACCGGCGGGACAAAATATGTGATCACCAAGTGGTTCCGTGAAAAACCCTGGCCTTGGAACGGGTGATGCAAAACAGGCTATCACGATGAGGTTATCCGCCTATCGACCTGGTCCCGGCATGATGGTGTCGGCGGCTTTCATCGGGCCCGGAACGGTCACCGCCTGTACACTGGCGGGTGCCAATTTCGGATTTGCCCTGATCTGGGCTCTTGTTTTTGCGACGATCACTACTGTCATCCTCCAGGGCTTTGCAGTTCGGATCGCATTGGTATCGCGCATGGGTCTGGCTGAAGCGATGCTGGCAAGCGTATCTTCTCCGCTCGTCAAAATCCTGGCGGCCGGCCTTTTGATCATGGCATTGTTGCTGGGCAATGCGGCCTATGAAGCCGGCAATATAGCCGGTGCGGTGCTGGGTATCGAGGCGCTGAACGGGACCGATATTGCACCCTACAAGCATGCGGTCATCATCGCCATTGCCCTGATTGCGGCCGGATTGCTGCTGATGTCCCGACCCCGATGGATCGAGCGGGTGCTGGTCACTCTCGTATTGTTGATGAGTGGCGCTTTTTTGGCGGCCTTCCTTTTGACCCGGCCCGATTTCCCCGCAATATTTTCAGGATTTGTGCCGCAAATTCCCGAGGCCGGCCTGCTGACTGCCATCGCGCTGATCGGGACAACCATCGTGCCCTATAATCTGTTCCTCCACGCCGCGAGTGCTCGCGTGCGATGGGAGAGTGTCGACGGCTTGCCGGAAGCGCAGACCGACAATCTTGTTTCCATCAGTATTGGCGGACTGATATCGATCACCATATTGGCAACCGCGGCGGGCAGCCTTTTCGGATCTGGAAGCGAGATCGCCAATGCCGCGGACATGGCTCGCCAGCTGGATCCGATATTCGGCAATCTGGCTTCTCTGACACTGGGGCTCGGACTATTTGCTGCCGGTCTGACATCCGCGATCACGGCACCGCTGGCGACAGGATATATCATGCAGGAAATTTTCGGAAAATCATTTGCTTCCGGATCACGGCTACCCTTTCTGCTGGGGATTGCCGCCGTCCTTCTGTCCGGTACGGTCGGTGCTCTGTTAAACTACCGGCCGGTCGAGATCATTTTCGTCGCCCAGATTGCCAATGGCCTCTTGCTGCCGATCATTGCGGCATTCCTTCTGTATCTCGCAAATAACCGTGATATTCTTCGGGATCATGTCAATGGCCGCAAAGCCAATATGGCTGGTATGGCAATTTTGCTGGTTACCGGTTTGCTGGGCGTTCGTCTGGTCACTCGGGCGCTGGGGATATGGCCATGAGAAAATCGATCGATCTCAATGCCGATCTTGGCGAGGATGATACTCCCGCAGGCATCGCCCGCGACGTTGCGATGATGGATATTGTTTCCAGCTGCAACATCGCCTGTGGCGGCCATGCAGGCTCTCCGGAACTCGCCGCAAGGATGCTCGACGCAGCAGCTCGGCATCATGTATCCGCAGGTGCACACCCCTCTTATCCGGATCGCGAGAATTTTGGCCGGGTCAGCACGAAAATTGCACCCGAACATCTGGCAGACTCGCTACATGAACAGGTGCAGGTTTTGGTCGATGCTGCGCGCCAGACCGCCACCACGGTCACACATATCAAGCCGCATGGGGCTTTATATAATGACGCACAGGACAACGAGATTCTCTCCCGCATTCTGGCGCGCCTTGCCGGGGAATTCGGGCTGCCGCTTGTCGGCATGGCGCCCTCTGTCATTCAGAATCTGGCGAATGATCAGGGCATTGGATTTGTGGCAGAAGCCTTTGTCGATCGTCGCTATGATGACAGAGCGCGGCTTGTTTCGCGCGCAGAACCCGGCGCGGTTATCGCGGATCAAAACCAGCGCCTGGCGCAGGGTCTGGCGCTCGCCCAGGAGCGGCCAATAAAAACCGCAAACGGTCTTGAGATGCAAATTCCGGCCGACACGCTCTGCCTGCATTCCGACAGCGATGGTGCGCTCGAAACGGCGCGGTCAATGCGTGATGAGCTGGCCCGAAACGGCATTGAAATCGTGGCCCACACACCATGACCGAATCTCCCGAAAACGTGCATGTCTGCGACGACTGGATTTCCTGCAAGACCCCGGATATCAGCCAAGTGCACGGGCTAGCGCAGCTTTTGCAAAAAGCGGGAACATGGACAGAAGTCGTTCCGGGTCTGGATAGTATTTCCGTTCAGTTTGACTCTGCCCGAATTGATGTTGAGGACGCGATTACCGCCTTGCACGCCCAATTGTCAGTCGAGGGGGGTTCTGACGTTTCTGTCGCATCAACGATGGATATTCCTGTCTGCTATGATCCGGATTTCGCTCTGGATATCACAAGTGTCGCAGAACAGTCCGGGCAAAGCGTGGAGAGCTTTATCCGCTGGCATCAGGCTGCCCGGTTTTCAGTCAGCATGCTCGGTTTTCTTCCCGGGTTCGCCTATCTGCGCTGCGCAGAAGACCGCGGCGATATCCGCCGGCTCTCAAGTCCCCGGCAGCAGGTCGCAGCCGGTTCCCTCGGCATGGTCGGAAACCAGAATTGCCTGTATTCCTTCTCCAGCCCCGGCGGGTGGCCAATCATCGGCCGAACGCCGGTGACACTGTTTGATCCCGCAAATAACCCACCCAACCTGCTCCAGCCGGATCAGGTCATCCGGTTCAGACAAATTGACCGCGATGACTATGAACGACTGGCCGCAGAACGGCAGACATGACCATAGAGATCGAAAAGTCCGGCCTGCAAACCACGGTCCAGGCATCCCCCTTCTCGGGACATCGGCATGTCGGGATGCCTGCAGCTGGCGCGGCGGATAGCCTTTCCTTCGTTCTCGCGAACCGTCTGGTCGGCAAATCCCCGGGCGCGGCAGCGCTGGAAATCACCCTCGATGATGTGATTTTTACCATGCGGCAGGACAAGACCGTTTCCGTTACAGGTGCCACAGATTTTGTTCGGGTAAATGACGCACCTGCATCACTGCACCAAAGTCTGAACCTGGAAGCGGGTGACAGAGTGCATATTGGTCCTGCCGGAAGCGGCTGCCGTACCTATGTTGCTTTTGCCGGGAATCCCGATTGGGATTCGGTTCTGGGAAGCTGGTCCACCTGCCTGCAAGCCGGCATTGGCGGATTTCAGGGTCGTGCCCTGCGCGCCGGAGACAGGCTCCAGATATCTTCCGAAGAGTTCCTTTCGGAGCCTCGGCAAACCCCCGATCACCTGAAACCGAACATTTCCGGCAATTATTTGCTGCGCATAACGACAGGACCGGAATTCGGTGACCTCGAGGAAGATGCCCAAAAGAGGCTATGCTCAGAAACATGGCAGGTCGGACGACGTTCCAGCCGAATGGGTATGGTGCTACAGGGCACGCCGCTCGGATTGCAAAATTACGGCTCAATGCCCAGCGCTGCTGTATTTCCCGGCTCTATACAATGTCCGCCAGACGGCGCACCGTTTCTACTGGGACCGGATGCGCAGACAACCGGGGGCTATCCGAGGATTGCGCAGGTCATCCGGGCCGATCGCCATCTGATCGGGCAGCTGCGCCCCAACGATCGCGTGCAACTTCTAAAAACGAGCCCCGAAAAGGCGCAACAAATCTACCGGCAAAAGCTCGCGCTATTGCGGCCTTGGCTGGGAGAAGTCAGCTTGTGGTGAAAACGGACGCGGGCGCCGTTCCCAAAATCAGCTTTTCTTGAGAGAAAGTCCGCCGAAACGCTTGTTGAAGCGAGCGACCTGACCACCGGCGTCGAGCAGACGCTGATTGCCACCGGTCCATGCCGGGTGCGAAGTGGGGTCGATATCCAGCTGCAGCGTATCGCCTTCCTTGCCCCAGGTGGAGCGGGTTTCAAAGACCGTGCCGTCCGTCATCTGGACCTTGATCATGTGATAATCAGGATGTGTATCTTTTTTCATTTTCTGCTCCAAAACGGGCTGGTTTCCGACCAGACCTCAAGCGAATAATTTCATGCGAAGCGGCGCATTAGCCCCCGCTGCCGCAAAGTGCAAGATTCTTTTGTCCCGGTCAGGCGGCCGGCGGATCCGCGATCATGGCGGTAAAACTTGCCTCGGCCGCCAGTTTGTCACCAATCATGGCCTTGCCGGCAAATTTGCAGACGCGCGGGCGCTTCTGGACAAATTCCACATTGAGCGAAAGCAGGCAGCCCGGTTCGACAGGCTGACGGAATTTCGCCCCGTCAATGGCCATAAAATAGACGAGTTTCCCGGAGCCGACGAGATCAAAGCTCTCCATTGCGAGAACGCCGGCTGCCTGAGCCAGTGCCTCGACAATCATGACGCCCGGCATGATTGGACGGCCAGGGAAATGCCCCTGAAAAAACCCCTCGTTCATGGTCACGGCCTTGATCGCCCGGATCGATTCGTCCTTGACCAGCTCTTCCACCCGATCGACCAACAACATCGGATAGCGATGGGGGAGCACCCCCATCACCCGGGTGACGTCATAATCGAGAGGTTCAGTCATTGCCCCGTGTTACCGGCCGGTGGGCTGATTGGCCGCAGCAGCGGGCTGCTGGGCCTGCTGATTCTGCTGACCAGGCTGCCATCCGGCGGGCGGCGTAATCGAAGCGGATGGCACCAGCTTGTTGAGCTCCGCCACGATATCATCGGTAATATCCACATAAGGCTCACGTGCGACCACAGCTTGCGGCGACAGGACCAGATCAACATTCTTCGCCTTCATCGCGGCCTGAATGGCGGTGGTCAGCTGCTGGCCGACCTGCTCTTCCACATAGGCGGTTGCCAGAGTCACGCGCTGTTGCAGCCGGGCCAGTTCCTGCTGACCGGAATTGCGCTTGGCCTGCAGGGCCTGTGCCTGGGGCTGTACCGACTGCGGCGTTGCGCCTGGCTGTTGCACAGCGGCGTTATAGGCATCGACCAGTGGCTTGATTTCCGCCTGGAGAGCGGTAGCGCGCGCGGTTGTTGCGTCGATATCCGCCTTGTAAGTGGTTTTCATCTGGTTGACGGCCGTCTGATAGGCGTTCGACTTGACGATGGCAGATTCAAAATTCGCCATGCCGATGCTCGTGCGCGACTGGGCTGCAGCCGGGGCTGTGACGATAGCGGGAACCGACAGCGTCGCAATCGCGAGCGCTGCGGATTTCAGCACAGTTTTGGAAAGTTTTTTCATTAGAATTGAGTTCCTACGTTAAATGTAAACAGTTTAGTGTCGTCGCCGGGCTCTTTCAACAGCGCACGGGCGATATCGATCCGGAACGGACCAAATGGAGAATTCCAGTTTACGCCGATGCCGACGGAAACACGCGGACTGGGGCTGTCGCCGAAAAATTGTTCGGTAAACAGCGTTGCAATCGGGAACGGGTTGCCGTCAGCGTCAACCGCTTGCGGAGTAATCACCGGATTGCCATTGGAGTCTGTTCTCAAAAAGCCCAAAGCATTGTCCACGAAAACGGGTTCGAACTGCTGCATATTGTTTGCGTCCAGAATAGGATCGCCATTGTCATCAACAACGAGTTGGGTCACACCATCGCCGTTGGCATCCCGCTCCTGCAGACTGCCGAAAAACTGCGGGTTCTGAAGGATCGGTGTGGTGACATTGAATACAGCCCCCACGTCAACAAATATCGATGGCCGGAGGCCCAGTTCACGCGCGCCAGAACCCAGAGGAATTTCAAGCTCGGCGCGGCCCAGATAGTAAGCTCGCCCGCCTATCGCGTCGTCAGTCCTGTTATTGTTGGTATTTTCAACAATCTGGTTAAATACGTTACCCTGATCGTCCACCGCCGGGATGGTGTTGTTGCGGATGACCCTTGGCCCCACCCCGCGAATGTCAAAGCCGCGAATCTGGGGCTCTCCAAGGAAAAAACGGTCAGTCAGCCGGACATCATCGATGCCGTCTGCTTCGCTGCCACGGTTTTCCAGCGGATAAATATATCCCCCTTCAGCGCTGATATTGAAAATGAAGTCGCCAAGCACCCGCCAGTGTTTCGACGCGTTCAGACGGCCACGCAGATATTTGACGCTGCCCCCAAGTCCGGCAAAATCCAGACTACCCACGACCTGCTGGCCACGGGTTGGGCGCAGCCGGTTGTCGCGGTCATCGTAAATCAGGGAAGCACCTATTGATGACGTCGTGCGTTCGCCGATCGCGTCACACAAAAAGCGGCCCGACCGCAGCGGATCACAGGTATCATCAGGACTGTTACCCAGAATACCGTCGCCATCATTATCGGTGAAGAAGGAATTTCGATCCAGTGTCACATCGTCGAAGCTGAGACCATAGCGCAGTGTCGCCGACATGAATTCGGTGATGGGAACACCAGCACGAACCTGGAAACCGGTCGTCAATTGTTCAAAGGTTGTCCGGCGATCGCCGGTACTGCCGAAACCAAAACTGTTGAGGTCACGACGGAATACATCAACACCAACCGCCACATTCCGATCAAACAGGTAAGGTTCCGTGAAACCGAGTTCAATCGCCTGCGAGAAACTCGAATAGCTGACGCTGGCCCTGAGTTCCTGACCTTTACCGCGGAAGTTGCGCTGACGGACTGATGCCTGCAGAATGAAGTTCTCAACACTGGAGAAACCGGCGGACAGCTGCAACTCGCCAGTGGCGCGTTCCTGGACATTGGCCTCGAGAATGATCCGATCCGGAGCACTGCCTTGCTTCTGTTCGATTTCCAGCTCGTCCTGGAAAAAGCCCAGCGACTTGATCCGGTTGGCGGACCGCTTAACCTGGAAGCTGTTGAAGGCGTCCCCTTCATTCAAACGGAATTCGCGGCGGACAACCTTGTCGACCGTCAGCGTATTGCCGTTAATGTCAATCCGTTCAACATAAACTCGGGGCGTTTCAGCAACGCGGAAGACAATAGACATTGTCAGGTCTTCCTTGCTGCGGTCAAATTGCGGTCGAACATCGGCAAAGGCATAGCCGAACAGACCCGCTGTTTCCGAAAGCTGCTCGACCGTATCTTCGACGAGCTTGGCATCATAATCGTCGCCGGTTTCCATCGGCAGAAGCGGGGTCAGCCGCTCTGCGGTAAAGTCCCGGATGTCGCTTTCGACAGATACATCGCCAAATTTGTACTGGTCGCCTTCTTCAACAACATAGGTGATGATAAAGTCTTTTTTGTCCGGCGTCAGTTCGGCCACCGCAGAGATGACCCGGAAATCGGCATAGCCTTCGGTCAGATAGAATTGCCGCAGCTTTTGCTGGTCAAAGGCCAGCCGGTCAGGGTCATAGGTGTCGCTGGAGCTGAAGAACCGGTAGAAACGGGACTGTTTGGTCGCCATTTCTCCGCGCAGCTTGCCGTCGGAGAACACTTCGTTGCCGATGATGTTGATCTGCTGGACCTTGGATTTCGGCCCTTCGTTGATTTCGAAAACAATATCGACGCGATTCTGGTCCAGCTGTACCATCTTGGGTTCGACATTCGCGGCAAACCGGCCCTTGCGCTTGTACAACTCAATGATCCGGGCGACGTCAGCGCGGACCTTGGAACGCGTGAAAATCTGACGGGGAGCCAGGCGGATTTCCGGATAGATCTTGTCTTCCTTGATCCGCCGGTTGCCCTCCAGCAAAATCCGGTTGATCACCGGGTTCTCGATGACTTCGATGACCAC
>JBCBZY010000167.1:0-6169 GCA_039815115.1 Pseudomonadota bacterium
CCAAGGGCGAGCGCAAGCCAGAGATGAGCCTCGCGCCCGTCGCCCATGCCTTTGAAAAAGTGCTCGGCAGCCCGGTCGCCTTCGCCGCTGATTGCAAGGGCCCGGCTGTTGCCGAGGAGATCGCTGCCCTGCCGCCGGCCGGTGTGATCCTGCTCGAGAACACCCGCTATTATGCCGGAGAGGAACAGAACGATCCGGCCCTGGCCGAAGCGATGGCGTCGGACTCCCTCATGATCAAGGTCAACGCTTCCACGGACAAGGACATGTTACTGGAACAGCAGCTGGAGGGAGAACTTGCACATGCTTTGGAGCGAAGGGAAATTTCCATTTCGTTCCAGCCGCAAATCCGGACTCAAACAGGACAGCTTATCGGTGCGGAAGCCCTAGCGCGTTGGAATCACCCAAAATTCGGCTTTCTGGGTGCTGGAACCCTGTTTGCTGTAGCCGACCGGGCGGGATTGATGGAATTGCTGTCATCGCACATTCACTCTCGCGCACTTGAATTGGCGGCCAAATGGCCGGAGAGCCTGTCTTTTCTTAGACTGTCGATCAATGTAACCGCCGGGGATTTGGCAAACAGAATGTTCGTAGCCAAAATCTCAGATTCGATAAGAGAATCCGGATTTTCTGCGGATCGACTGACACTGGAGATTACAGAATCCGAACTGATTTCAGATCTCGGTAGTGCCGCTGGAAGGCTCAAGGAACTGCGGGATTTAGATTTGCGTGTTGCCATTGATGATTTCGGCACCGGTTACAGCAGCCTGGCCTATCTGAAAAACCTGCCTCTGGATTATCTCAAGATTGACAGCGGCTTGACCGGAGACATTTCCGGTTCGGAAAAGGACCAGGTTGTTGTCAGATCGATTATCTCGATGGCCCATAGTCTTGGGTTGTCAGTGATAGCAGAAGGTGTCGAAACGGAAGAGCAATTGTCACTTCTGTCCCAACAGGGTTGCGAATTCTACCAGGGCTTCCTGCGGTCAGGACCTCTGGTTCCGGAGGAGTTCGAGATATTTGCGCTCCGCAGCGACTGACCCCGGCGGAGCGATTAATTCTGCTGTGCCAGCTTTGACAGGCCAGTTGTGAGTTGTGACAGGCCATGCAGGCGCGATCGGGGATCCCGCCACCGCCGTTCGATGAACAATTTGTTGTCGGGCCGGATCTTGGCGGTTCCCTTAAGCCGTTCTGCGTAGGCCAGCAGACCGGGCACGTTGGGGAATACATCGTTGTGGAAGCTGACCAGCGCTCCGCGCGGGCCCATTTCAATCTTGGCGATATGCGCTTTCACGCAGTTCATTTTGATTTCCATGAGCTTCAGCAGATTGTCCGTCTCTATGGGCAGATCGCCAAAGCGATCAATCATTTCCGCAGCAAAGGCCTGGATTTCCTGATGATCCTGTAAGTTGTTCATCCGCCGGTATAGCCCCATGCGCAGGGAGAGGTCCGGGACGTAATTTTCGGGAATGAGTATCGGCGCATCGACTGTGATCTGCGGGGAGAAGCTCTCGCTTGCCCTTTCCAGACCTGCGCCTTTGGCCTTCGCATCCAGTATCGCATCTTCCAGCATCGACTGGTACAGCTCGAAACCCACTTCGCGGATATGGCCGGATTGCTCATCTCCCAGCAGATTTCCAGCCCCCCGGATATCGAGGTCATGGCTGGCCAGTTCGAAACCCGCCCCGAGGCTGTCCAGATCACCCAGAATCTTGAGGCGCTTTTCGGCTTTTTCTGTGATGATCCGGTCTCGCGGAGTGACCATATAGGCATAGGCACGGGTTTTCGACCGCCCGACGCGTCCACGAAGCTGATAGAGCTGTGCCAGCCCGAACCGGTCGGCCCGATGAATGATCAGGGTATTGGCGCTGGGAATGTCCAGACCGCTCTCTACAATGGTCGTGGATAGCAGCACGTCATATTTGCGGTCGTAAAATGCGGACATGCGTTCCTCAACCTGGGCAGGAGGCATCTGACCATGGGCGATCACATAGGTGATTTCCGGAACATATTCTTTGAGGAATTCCTGGATTTCCGGGAGGTCGGCAATTCTTGGTACGACAAGGAATGATTGACCTCCACGAAAATGCTCTCGCATGAGTGCTTCACGGAGCGGAACCGGATCCCACGGCATGACATATGTTCGGACCGCTAGGCGATCGACGGGCGGAGTCTGGATGACCGAAAGCTCGCGCAATCCGGTCATTGCCATTTGCAGCGTTCGCGGAATCGGTGTCGCGGTCAGCGTCAGAACGTGCACATCCGATTTCATCGCCTTCAGACGCTCCTTGTGGGTCACCCCGAAGCGTTGTTCTTCATCGACAATGATCAGGCCCAGTCGCTGAAATTCAACGGATTTGGCCAGTAGCGCGTGAGTGCCGATCACGATATCGATATTGCCGTTAGCCAGACCTTCCCTGGTCTTCTTGGCCTCCGCAGGAGGTACGAGACGAGACAGCCGGCCGATGTTGATCGGGAACGGGCGGAACCTTTCCTCGAAATTGGAATAGTGCTGCCTCGCCAGCAATGTGGTGGGGGCAATGATTGCAACCTGCATGCCGGACATTGCCGCCGCAAAAGCCGCCCGCATTGCCACTTCGGTCTTGCCAAATCCGACATCGCCGCAGACCAGACGGTCCATCGCTTTGCCGGAGCTCATGTCCTCCAGAACTTCCTCGATCGCCTGCTGTTGATCTTCTGTTTCCTGATAAGGGAAACGATCAACAAATCCCGCCATATCGGCCGCCTCCACCCGGGCCGGATTTGCCGGTTGCAGTGCCCGCGCTGCAGCTGTTTTCAGCAATTCATGGGCAATGGCACGAATACGTTCCTTGAGTTTCGATTTCCGCCGCTGCCAGCCTTCGCCCCCGAGCCGATCAAGAACCACATTCTCGCCGGCTTCCCCATATCGGCTGAGCACATCGATATTTTCGACCGGTACGAAAAGTTTGTCCCCGCCAGCATATTTGAGTGCCACACAATCATGCGGGCTTTCGCCCACCGGAATGGAAACAATGCCTTCGTAAAGGCCGATGCCGTGCTCGAGGTGAACAACCAGATCTCCCTGGCTGAGCGCGGACAGTTCCTCGATAAACGCATCGCCGCTCTTCCGCCTTCGTGATTTGCGAACCAGACGGTCACCAAATATGTCCTGTTCGGTGAGCAGCGCAATGTTGTCGGTGCGGAATCCGGACGCCATTGGGAGAATGGTCAGTGCCACAGATACGTCATCGGAAAGGGTGGATTTCCAGTCATCACAAAGCGCTGGCGTCTTGACGTCATGGTCGGTGAGGAGATCGAACAACCGCGCTCGAGACCCCTTTGAATAGCTCGCCAAAACAACCTTGAGACCAGATTTGGCGAGGCTGTTCACATGTGCCGCCAGTGCCTTGTAGATATTTTCGTTCCGCGCGCGCTCAGGTGAGAAATCGCGGGGAGAGGAAACGGACAACGACAACACTGTCGACGACTCCGGTTCATCAAATTCACTGATCCGGTGGATCGGGCGTTCTGCTTGCAATGCCGTCCATTGTTCAGGGGAAAGGTACAGATTTTCGGGCGGCAACGGTCGATAGCTGGACAGGTTGGCCTTGTCCGCTTCCTCCCGGTTTTTGTAATAGTCCGCGATCGCCGCAAATTGCGCTTCTGCCGCGGCATCGGTTGCAACATCGGACAGAATGATCGCTCTTTCGCCGACATAGTCGAAGAAATTGACAAGTCTCTCTTCGAGCAACGGCAACCAGTGTTCCATCCCGGACATGCGCCTGCCGTCAGAGATTGACTGATATAGCGGATCCCCGGTCGACTCAGCGCCAAACAACTCGCGATATCCTGTCCGGAAGCGGGTGATGCTTTCCTTATCCAGAAGGAATTCGGATACCGGCAACAATTCGAATTGATCGACAGTACCAATCGTACGCTGATCGGCAGGATCAAAGGTGCGGACGGACTCAATTTCATCGCCAAACAGGTCGATCCTGAGCGGATTTTTTGCACCAGGCGGGAACAGATCGATCAGTCCGCCGCGCGCTGCAAACTCGCCGTTGTCCGCTACGGTATCCACACGGACAAAACCGTTGGAATAGAGCCAGGATATCAGCTTCTCTTGCTCAATCACTACTCCCGGTGCGAGGCGGGTGACCATTTCGCCGATCCGGTCGGGATGAAGCAGCTTCTGAGTGACGGCATTGATTGTCGTGACAACCAGCTGCTTGCCGTCCGGGTCCGAGGCTAGTCGCGCCAGCGCCGCCAATCGGTCCGAACTGGTATGCAATGCCGGCGATGCCCGGTCATAGGGAAGACAATCCCAGGCCGGAAATTCAATGATGTCCAGATCAGGCTGGAAGAAACGCGCCGCTTCCGCAACAGCGCTCATCGCGGCATCGTCGGTGGCGATGTAAACCGTTCGTTGTCCCGACTCTGCTGCGATCTCGGCCAGACATAATGGCCGATAGCCGGCGGGTACGCCAGCCACGGTCAGCAAATGCTGCGCGTCAAAGAGGGAAGAGAGCTGAGTCACTTGTGGCAAGATTCCTGCGCGGCGAAGTTGCTATTTGGCGAAATCAATGAAATCGAGTTTTCGAAAGTCATCCATCTGGGGACCTTCAAAATATTCCGGAACCGGCAATGTTCCGATTGCCCAAGCCATTATGTCGACATCTTCCTGTTCGAGCAGCTCCTCAAACCAGTCCAGCTGCTCATCTGACCAGCTTTCTCCATATTTGTCGAAATACCCGCCGATCATATTATCGGCTTCCCTCGTTCCGCGGTGCCAGGCCCGGAAGTAAAGTTTCTTGAGTCGGATTTCCCGTTTCATACATAATCCCGATGATCAGTTGGCCGATTGCCAGTATCGTGCTGAACAGCGTCTTTGAGATGGCTGGCATATTCATTCCGCGCGCGTATAAAGCCGATAGCCATGCGACCAGAGATTCTCAATCCATTATTTGGTGAAACCCAGTCTTTGACAGGGGTCGGAAAGGCGTTGACAAAACCGCTCGCCAAACTGGGCCTCACGCGAGTGAAGGATCTTCTTTATCATGCGCCGTCATACTGGATGCACAGGAAGCATGTTGAGACTCTAAACTCTCTGGATGTCGGCGAAACAATCGTTGTGAAGATCACTCCGGCGGATTATCGCAGCGGCGGTCCGCGAAGCCCGTTTCGGGTGCATGCTGTTGATGGACAGGGGAACGCGATCAGCTTGACCTTCTTCGGTCGCAATACAGGTTGGCCCAGAAAACTGCTTCCGCTGAATGAGGAGAAAGTTGTCACCGGGAAACTGGAACAATATGGAGACGAACTGCAGATCCTGCATCCCGATGTAGTTGCCCCGTCAGAAGTCGGCGATATTGCTGCTGTTGAGCCCGTATATCCGCTTTCCGAAGGGCTGGGAAACAAACGCATGGGCCAGTTGGTGGCGCAGGCGATCGGGCTGGCTCCCGAGCTTCCGGAATGGATCGAAAGCAGCTTGCTGGAAACCCGGCAATGGCAGGGGTGGCGACAAGCAGTTGCCGCTCTGCACAGCGCCGAGAATGCTGACCCGTCCATCTCTGATCGGCTCGCCTATGACGAAGTTTTTGCCAATCAGCTGGCATTCATGCTGATTCGGGCCAGCAATCGCCAGAAAAAAGGGGTGCCAATAAGGGGTGACGGGCATTTGCGGGATCAAATCCAGCTGCCATTTGAACTCACCAACGCGCAGAAACGTTGCATCGGCGAAATTGAGGGGGATCTTGGGCAATCCGCGCCAATGTTGCGATTGCTGCAAGGTGACGTCGGTTCCGGCAAGACGCTTGTGGCGCTAATGGCGTTGTTAAATGCTGTGGAAGCCGGATATCAGGGTGCTTTTCTGGCGCCTACTGAAATTCTGGCGCGTCAACATTTTGCTGGTTTGCAAAATTTGCTTGCCGGATTGCCCGTAAATATCGCGATTCTGACCGGTCGGGAGAAAGGCAAGGTGCGCGAGTCCACTCTCATGGGACTGGCGGACGGATCGATCCATATCCTTGTCGGGACCCATGCCATTTTCCAGGACAAGGTCCAGTATCGCAATCTGGCATTGGCCGTGGTTGACGAACAACATAAATTCGGCGTGTCGCAAAGGCTCATGCTAACCCGGAAAGCGAAGCAGGCTCCGCATTTGCTGGCGATGACGGCCACGCCAATCCCG
>JBCBZY010000325.1:0-3130 GCA_039815115.1 Pseudomonadota bacterium
CAGCGCCGACAATAGCGCCTTCGACCTTTTTCATCTCGGCAATGGCCCCGAGTGCACAATCCGTGCGCAAAGTAACTTCTAATATGGGGAGCCCACCAGCGACCAATGCCTCGGCAATGGGACGCGCCGTCGAAATATCTTCGATAACCAGCACGGGTATCACCGGCGCGGTTCGCATAATTTTCTCGATTGGTTTCAAAGCTGATGCTCCTGCAAAAAGGCCGATGCCGCTCCGAAAAGACCTGGCTGAGGGTGGCTTAATAGTTTGACCGGAATATTTTGCATGACCGTTTCAAACCGCCCCTTGGCGACAAACCGTTCACAAAACCCCGATTGTGGAAGAATGTCAGCGATTCGTGCTCCCAGTCCACCACCTATCACGACGGCTTTCGCTCCTTGCGCCAACGCCAGGTCACCTGCGATCGCACCTAGGCTCAGGCAGAATCTGTCAAGCGCGGCAGCTGCAAGGCTATCTTTTCCTTCCAGTGCCATTTCCCAAAGTTCGCGGTCGTCGACCAATGCCGCTGCCTTGCCTTCAAGGCTGGATAGAACTTCATGAATGGCAACCAGACCGGGACCTGAAACAATTCGCTCCACAGAAACCCGGCGATATTTTTGCCGCAACTTCTGTAATATCGTATCTTCTATGCTGTCCAGCGGCGCGAAATCAGTATGGCCCCCTTCGGTTTCGATAACGTGATAACCATCTTTCGTCCGCAGCAACTGTACGGCGCCCAGGCCGGTACCGGGACCAAAAATCGATATCGGTCCGGTCGCAGGCAACGGCTCGTTCGGCCCGCAGCAATGGACAAGATTATCACCGTTGAGATGCGCTACGGCATGCGCCACAGCACCAAAGTCGTTTATCAAGGTGAAACGATCAAGGCTCAACTTGGATGGAATAGCGTGTGGCCGCACGATCCAGGGATTGTTGGTAAAGCGCAACAGCTCTCCACCAACAGGACCGGCGACCGCTATCGCACCGTCTTTCGGAAGCGCGCGACCGATCTGATCGGCATAAGCCTCCCAAGCGGTCTGCAGGCTGGCATGTTCCGCGCTTTTCATCACCACCTGATCGGTCAGAGCCGCAACATGATCACCATCCACCTGGGCGATGGCGAAGCGAGCATGAGTGCCGCCAATATCGGCTGTCACAATTTCCTGAGTCAAATCACAATCCCGCCTGATTAAGCATCGCTGACGCTCCTGCTTCTGCATTGTCAGAGTGGTTCCGCATGACGGCAAACAGCTCTCGTCCCGTGCCAGCACTTTCCACCGGCGTCTCGGCCAGAGCTCGCTCCTGCCATTTTGCTTCGTCAACCAAGACCGTAAGATCACCAGTTTTTGCGCAGATGCGAACGATATCACCATCCTGCAGTTTTGCTAGCGGCCCGCCTTCTTTCGCCTCTGGCCAGCAATGGATCGCCGCCGGAACCTTGCCGCTCGCCCCCGACATGCGTCCATCGGTAAGCAGCGCAACCTTGTGACCGCGGTCCTGCAATACACCCATGGGCGGGGTGAGCTTGTGCAGCTCCGGCATGCCATTGGCGCGTGGCCCCTGGAAGCGCACAACAATAATCACATCCCGATCCAGCTCGCCGGCATCAAAGGCGGTTTTCACATCATTTTGATCAGAAAAGACCCGAACCGGTGCTTCAACCGTTAGCCGGCCGGGGTCAACCGCGCTGGTTTTGATCGCTGCGCGTCCCAGATTACCTGTGAGCAAACGCATTCCGCCATCGGGAGAGAAGGGATCGGATACCGGACGCAGTATATCTTGATTGCGACTTTCCGTTGGCGCCGCATGCCAACCCGGCTTGTCTCCGTCCAGCATAGCCTCTTTGGCATAGTCACCCATGTCTTTACCGGCGACAGTCATAATGTCCCTATGCAACAGACCGGCACCCAGAAGCTCACGAATAACAAATGCCATACCGCCAGCCGCATGGAAGTGATTCACATCGGCAGAGCCATTGGGATAGATGCGGGTCACTAGCGGAACGACAGCCGACAGCGCATCAAAATCTTCCCAGTCAATAATGACACCAGCTGCACGCGCAATCGCCGGCAAATGGATCAGATGATTGGTCGACCCGCCCGTCGCCAGCAGCCCCACTGCGGCGTTTACAATGGCCTTTTCGTCAATACAGCGACCAAGCGGACGATAATCATTTCCGGCTTTGCCGATGGCTGGCAGTTGATGCACGGCTGCACGTGTCAGCTCCTGTCGCAGCTTGGTACCCGGATTGACAAAGGCAGCACCGGGAACATGCAGGCCCATCATTTCCATCATCATCTGATTGGAATTGGCCGTGCCATAAAAGGTACAAGTGCCCGCGCCATGATAGCTCGCCGCTTCCGCTTCCAGCAGCTCGTCCTTGGTCGCTTTGCCTTCTGCGTAGAGCTGCCGGACCCGCTGCTTTTCCTTGTTCGCAAGGCCTGATGGCATTGGACCGGCGGGAACCAATATCGTCGGCAGATGCCCAAAGCGCAGAGCGCCAATGAGCAGACCTGGGACAATCTTGTCACAAATTCCGAGCAGTAACGCTCCCTCAAACATCCCGTGGCTGAGACCAATAGCCGTACCCATCGCAATATTATCGCGGCTGAACAGGCTAAGCTCCATGCCCAATTGGCCTTGTGTGACACCATCACACATTGCGGGAACGCCGCCAGCAACCTGTGCAGTAGCACCAGCTTCCCGCGCAAAGATTTTGATCTGTTCGGGATAGCGACCATAGGGCTGATGCGCCGACAACATATCGTTATAGGCGGTAACGATACCGATATTCATTGCCGCACCGGAACGGATGGCCGGTTTATCGTCTCCGCTGGCGGCAAAACCATGGGCGAGGTTGCCGCAAGACAGGTTAGGCCGATGTACGCCCTTGTCGCCTTCGCGATCAATCAGGTCGAGATAGGCCGCGCGCGAAGTTTTGCTGCGTTCGATGATGCGGCTCGTGACCGCGTCCAGGGTTGGGTGCAGGCTTATGAGCGGGGCATGGTCGAGCGGATGCTCGCCAAGCTCGACGGCCAGCGTGCCGACGTGCTGGGCATCATCCTCAACGGCGTCCAAAGCTCTGCGGGCGGTTACTTCCGCAAGTCGTACGAGGACTTCTACAACTACCAC
>JBCBZY010000319.1:0-3196 GCA_039815115.1 Pseudomonadota bacterium
AAGACGGTCTGGATCCCTTCGGTATCTGGAGCCACGGCGCCTTTTTCCCGATTGATCCGGGTTCATGACGCGCTGTTCCGAAGACCTCCGCGCCCGCCTGTCGGCTGCCCTGCGCACCGGACATGCCAATGATCTGGACGCGCACATGTCAGACGAGCGGGACTTTGTGGCCGATGTCGACAGCCTCCGGAACGCGGCCGTGCTGATTGCGATTACCGATCGCCCCGACCCGGGTGTGATATTTGTCCAGCGCCCCGATCATATGCGCAATCATCCGGGCCAGGTCGCCTTTCCCGGCGGCAAGATTGACCCGGAAGATCGCGATGCCGTTCATGCGGCATTGAGAGAGGCCGAAGAAGAAGTCAGCATGGCACCTGGAGACGTCGACATTATCGGCGAAACCGATCTTTATCATTCTGGCAGCGGCTACAAGATCCAGCCAGTTCTCGGCGTGATCCCACCCGACCTGCCGCTAATTCCCAGTCCCGACGAAGTGGCAGACTGGTTCGAGGCCCCGCTCGATTTCATTCTCGACCCGAAAAACCAGAGCGCCCATGTCGGCGAATGGCGGGGTGCGCGCCGGCAATATTATCAGATCAACTGGGAGAACCGGCGCATCTGGGGCATCACTGCCGGAATCCTGGTGAACCTGTCGAAACGGCTGGGATGGGCGGCATGAAATTGCCTCCCGCAGACTGGCATCAGCGCAAGTCCCTAGCGCAGCTCATTTCCGTTCTGGACGGTGACAAGGGCAGCACGCGTCATGTCGGCGGTGCGGTGCGGGATACGCTGCTGGGCCTGCCAGTCACCGATGTCGATCTCGCGACAAAGCTTATGCCGGACGCCGTGATGGAGCGATTGAAGGCAGCGGATATCAAAGTGGTGCCGACCGGCCTCGCGCACGGAACCGTCACGGCCGTGACAGAAGATGGCCCGGTTGAAATCACGACCCTGCGCAGCGATGTCTCGACCGATGGACGGCGCGCGACCGTCGCCTTTACCGATGACTGGAAAGAGGATGCTGCGCGGCGGGATTTCACGATAAATGCGTTGTCGGCTGATCCTGCCACGCTGGAAGTGCATGACTATTTCGGCGGAGAACAGGACCTCGAGACCCGGCATATCCGGTTCATTGGTTCGGCCGCCGAACGGATTGCCGAAGATCATTTGCGGATCATGCGCTATTTCCGGTTTCTCGCGCGGTTCGGCAAGGACGAGGTCGACCGCGAGGCGTTTGATGCCTGCACCCAGGCCGCGGCCAGCCTTCGCTCCCTGTCGCGCGAACGCATTGCCGACGAACTGATGAAATTGCTGGCCACGACGGACCCGGTCTTTGCGGTCCGCAAGATGTTCGATGCGGATCTGTTCACGCATGTCTTTGCGGAAACAGATGCAGAGGCTATTCCCCTGCTGGTTCGATTGATCCGGCGAGAGCAAGAAGCAGGGTTCAAGCCCGACCCCCTGAGGCGTCTGGTTGCCCTGCTCCCGAAGGACAGTGAAACATCACTGAAGATTGTGACATTGTTGCGCTTCTCCAAAAAAGCGCGGCGAGCGGTTACCAGCCGACTGAGCGATCTGGCTCCGACCCCGGATGCCATCCCGACCCTCGCCTATCATCATGGCGCAGAAGCGGCGCAGGACATGGCGCTGCTTTTTGCCGAAGACCGCGATCTTTCGACCTGCCTCTCGCTTCTGGAAGGCTGGACGAAACCCGAATTTCCGGTCGGTGGCGGTGATCTCGTCGAAATGGGTCTCGAACGCGGGCCAATTGTCGCGGAGACGCTGCGCGACATTGAACAGGCCTGGATAGAAAAAGGCTTCCCCGGTGACAGGGAAGCCTTTGAATTGGCAAAGCTGATGGTCCGGCAGGCCTCCGCCCGCTGAACCGGTCAGGCTGAAATCAGGTTAATCAAACTTCCCGCTCTTGGGAAATCCGGTCGGCGGCAGGCGGCCAGCAGCGCCGCGCGCGACGCGCCACATGGTGAGGTCATTTTCCGTGCGGGTTCGCCCGGTATCCCCGCCCATGGCCCAGCTCAGGCCCTCTTCCAGCGTGAAGCAAATCGCGTCGGACAGGCCGCCGTCCTTGTATTTCTGGAGCATCACGCCCTGCCCCTTGGCCATTTCCGGCATTTCGGACAGCGCGAAAACCACCAGCTTGCGATTTTCGCCAATGGCCGCGACATGATCCGCGCCTTCCGGTACGGAACGGACAACCAGCAACCGCGCATCGCCTTTCAGATTGACGACCTGGCGGCCTTTTTTGGTCTCCGCCACGACGTCCGCGATTTTCGCAACAAACCCGCGGCCCCAGGTCGATGCAACAAGGAGGCGCCCCTGCGGATCGGCGATGGTCAGGGCGACCGGCTCGGTGCCCGGCTCCATATCGACCATCGACGCCACCGGCTCACCAAAGCCGCGCGCGCCGGGTAGCTTGTCCGCGCCGATCGTATAGAAACGGCCATTGTCGCAGCACATCAGCAGCTTGTCGGTGGTCTGGGCATGGAAAGCGAATTTCGGACCGTCGCCTTCCTTGAACTTGAAACCTTCCGGCTGAGACAGGTCGGCATGGCCCTTCATCGCCTTGATCCAGCCGCGCTGGGACATGATGACGGTGACCGGCTCTTTCTCGATCATCGCTTCCAGCGGAATATCGCGGGCTGGTGCCGCTTCGACCAGCTGGGTCCGGCGCTTGCCGATATCTGTATCTTCTGCATAAAGCTTGCGCAGCCCGGCGAGATCCTTTTTCAGCCGCGTTTTTTGCCGTGCCGGGCTGGCGATCAGTTTTTCCAGACCCTCGCGTTCTTCCTGCAGCTTGTCGCGTTCCGACCGCAGCTCCATTTCCTCCAGCTTGCGCAAGCTCCGCAGCCGCATGTTGAGGATCGCTTCCGCCTGCCGGTCGCTGAGCTTGAATTCCTTCATCAGCTCGCCCTTGGGATCATCTTCATAGCGGATAATCTCGATCACCCGGTCGAGATTGAGAAAGGCGATGATATAGCCGTCGAGCAGCTCCAGCCGGGCGTCAATTTTTTCCAGCCGGTGCTGCGACCGGCGCACCAGCACTTCGATCTGGTGCCGGATCCATTCCTTGAGCACTTCCCTTATGCCCATCACCTTGGGCGTGCGGGTGTCGTCGAGCACGTTCATGTTGAGCGAGAAGCGGTTTTCCAGATCACTCATCCGGAACAGGCTGTCCATC
>JBCBZY010000142.1:0-7049 GCA_039815115.1 Pseudomonadota bacterium
ACACCAGCGGCCGCGCCACCAACTATATGATTGATCTGCCTGCGGGCGCGACGGGAACCATTGCCAATAATGTTTTCGTACAGGGGCAGAACAAGGAAAATTACAGCGCATTTATCGCCGTTGCCGCCGAAGGACGCGATCACAGCTCCGCCGGACTCAATATCCATTCCAACAATGCCGGCCTCGCCAATGGCGTGCAGCGCAACACCTGGTTTGTCGCCGACTGGAGCGGAGACCAGATCCGCATCGCCAATAACAGTCTCGGCCGCGGATTGTCGCGCTACGAACGCCGCTAGCAATCCGGCATCAGCGCTCGCAACTATTGGCGTTCCCGGCGTCGATATCGAGGCACTGGCCATCAATCTCGTCTTCGGGAATCTCCAGGCCGATCAGTGCAGCGAGCGTCGGCGCAATATCCACGGTCTTGACGGATAGTGGCTGCTCGAAATGGGCGAGATCCTTGTGCCAGAACAGGATCGGGACCTGGCGGTCATAGTCCCACGGGCTGCCGTGCGTCGCGACATAGCCCGGGCCACCCGATGCGATCGGGGTTACGGCTTTCTTCAGCAGAACGATAAAGTCCCCTGATCGCTCCGGGTGAAATGAAGCCCGCGTGCGCTCGGCCATAGTCCATTCTTCCACGGGGCCGTCCGGCATCGGCATGGTGGACAGCATGTCATGATCAAACACTGCTTCCACTTGCGGATGCTCGGCAAACATCATCATCGCGATCTTTTTGACGTCCGCGCGCTTTTCCGAAGGCAGATCCAGGCTGACATAATAGTCTCCGAACGGACTGTCGGCATACAGATACTGCGCATCCGAACCGTCTTTCAAAATGTCCTTCACCTGCTTGCCAACAAATTTGGCATTGAGATTGGGATCAATTCGCTCGGCATCGGCAATGCCCTGCAACCGCAGGCGTTCGGGCAGGTCATGTCCGCCATGATCGGCGGTCAGCACCACCATATAATCGATCGCTGCCGCATCGAGATGGTCGAAGAACAGGCCGATATTCCGGTCGAGTTGGGCCATCTGGATGCACATTTCCAGACCCCCGGTACCGAAGGCATGCCCGATATAGTCAGTCGCGGCCAGTCCGACCGATAGCACGTCTGTCACCTCGCCCTGTCCCAGTTTCATGGAATCGACGAGAGCCATGGCAGCTTCGATCGTAACCTTGTCAAAATCGGGTGAACCGCGAAATATCCGGGCCGTGCCCTCCGGTCGTCGGAAATCATAAGTCCCGACAGATTGTTCGTCGCTCACAACGATCTGGTCGGTGCGCGCGGCGCAATGGGCAGGTACCGGATAGGGTGCGCGAGCCTCGTCGATAAAACCGGCGATCTCGTCATTGAGAGACGCGATAGGCGGTACGATTTCCCGGTCGCTCAATGTATCAAAGCCCTTGCGCTTCCACCAATAAACCGCGTCGACATCCGTGCCGCCCATCATCAATGCGGACCGGTCCTTGCCCGCTACCGCCACGTTGCGAGATTCGGGGGATATTTTCCTGAGACGTTCTCCCAGTGTCGGCACCAGAAGATGCCAGGCGGAGGCAATATAAGGGCCCTGAGTCGCTGCGGTGATCGCCCCGAAACTGGTCCCCGCAACACGCTCGTCTTCAGCGCAATAGACCGTCTTGTCGTCACGCGCGACCTTCAGGTCGATCCAGTTATTGGCGATGATCCCGGCGCGTCCCGGATGGGTGCCGGTCATGATTGTGGCATGTCCGGGGCAGGTTTCGGTCGCGGCATGGCCCTGATATCCGGACGGGAAAACCGCACCTCCCGCCAGACGTTTCAACCCACTCTCGAAAGTGCTGCGATACTCGCTGAACAGGTCGGACGAAAACTGGTCAACAGAGATGGCAACCACAAGTTTTGGAGCCGCTTTATCGTTGTCGCTGTGATGTTCGGCACTGGCGAGTGAAGACAAGGCGAATAAGCCGGAAAACAGTGTAACAAACTTGGTCAGACGCACGAATAATCCCCATTGATCAAAAGCAGCTATGGCAAGAGCGCCGCTGATAGCCTAAATATCTCTACGAGCGAAATGGTGAGTTTTCATGACGGACAAGTTTTTGTCGAAAAAAAGCCGGGCGAGAGCCAACTGGATGACCGCAATGCAGACGCTGTTTGCAGCGCTGTTCTTTTCGCTGATGTTGAGCGTGAGTCCGGCACGGGCTCAAAACCTCACGATCGAGCAAGTACCGCCAAATGCAATCGCGGGAGAGAGGGAGCTGAACGTTCCGGCCACGCTGGTCGCAGAATCCCGGCAGATTCAGGCAGGTCAAAGCGTAACGCTGGCCTTTGTCATGACGCCCAAGCCGACCTGGCACGGCTATTGGGAAAATCCCGGAGATGCCGGGATCGGCATGAGTTTCGACTGGACGCTTCCTGATGGCGTTACCGCCGGAAAAGCGCAATATCCGGTTCCCGATACCCTGCTGATCTCCGGCATCATGAATTATATCTACAAGGGCGACTATGCGGTCCTGGTGAACCTTGTAGTGTCGGAACGGGTCCAGCCCGGCCCGTTGCCGATTTCGGTCAAATCGGAATGGCTCGCCTGTACCGATGAAATCTGTGTGCCGGAACAGGATGAACTGTCGATCGATCTGGAAGTGGTCGGACCCGATGCCGCAGTGGCGCTGGACAGCGCGTTCAACGCCTACCGCGAGGCTCTGCCCCGCCGGTTGGGCAGTGCCGCGACATTTGGTGTGGAGAATGACATTTTCCGCCTGTCGGTTCCTTTTCCGGCAGATATCGAAATTTCCAACCCCTATTTCTTCATCCGCGAAGACGGGATTGTGGACTATGGCGCACCGCAAAAGGTCAACCGCGACGGAGATCGCCTCATTATCGAGACGGCTGCGCGAGGAGCCGGTTTCGACGAGATTAGCGGCGTATTAAAGGTTGGCCCGGACATGGGTCTGTCGCTCACGGCCGGCAGCGGCACGGTCGAAATGTCCGGCGTTCGGTTTGTCGGCAACAATGTCGGGGGATTCGGCGATGGCCAGTCTCAGGCATCGCTGTTGCTGCTCGCGCTGGGCGGCGCAGTGCTGGGAGGGCTTTTGCTTAACCTGATGCCCTGTGTCTTCCCGATTCTCAGCCTCAAGGCGATCAGCCTCGCGAAGGCAGGCGGAGATGAAGGCGTCGTGCGCCGTGATGCGCTGGCTTATACCGCTGGCGTAGTTGTTGTGGCAACCGCACTGGGCGCCCTGCTGCTGGCCTTGCGTGCTAGCGGGGCTGCCGTTGGCTGGGCATTCCAGCTGCAGGACCCGCGGATTATCTTCGTGCTGCTCGCACTGGTCACGGCAATCGGGCTGAACCTCGCCGGACTGTTTGAACTGCCCAACATCAATTTCGGCAACAAACTGACACAGAAAGACGGCCCGGCCGGTTCGTTCTGGACTGGCGCGCTGGCGGCCTTTGTCGCGACACCCTGCACCGGCCCCTTCATGGCGGCTGCTCTTGGCGCGACAATCGTCCTGCCCCCGATAGCTGCGCTCATCATTTTTGCCGGACTCGGCGTTGGTCTGGCGCTGCCCTTCCTGCTCATCGCTTTTGTCCCCGCCGTCCGCAATCGCCTGCCCAAACCCGGGGCCTGGCTCGACAGCTTCCGAAAGATCATGGCGATCCCGATGTTGCTCACGTCGGTCGGTCTGATCTGGCTGCTCGGCCGCCAGATCGGTACAGATGCGCTGGGTGTCTCGCTGCTATTCCTGCTGCTGGTTTCTCTCGGCTTATGGTGGTTCGGTAGCGGCCAGATCAAGGGCCTGTCGCGCGGCGCGATGACCACGGCGGCGGTGACTGCGGCGATTGTCGGCGGCATCATATTGCTTCCCGGTGACGAAGCCATGGACGAGCGCAGGGTTGCCAGTGCCTCAACGGCCACGCTCCCAAGCGAGCCGTTTGCGGAAGCCCGGCTCGCCGAACTGCGGGCCGAAGGGCAACCGGTATTCGCTTATTTCACGGCCGACTGGTGCATCACCTGCAAGGCCAATGAGGCCGCAGCTGTCCAGCGGCAGGAAACCGCGGACGCCTTCGCCGCAGCCAATGTGGCCGTACTGATGGGAGACTGGACTCGTCCGGATCCCGAGATCAGCAAGTTTCTGGAGAAGCATGGCCGTGCCGGTGTGCCGCTATACCTGTTTTACGCCCCCGGTGAAGAACCGGTGATCCTGCCCCAGATCCTGACCGTCGGAACGCTTACCGATCTGGTCAATCCCGCGGAACGCATGGCCAATGCCAGCTAGACTTAAAAGGAGCCTCCTATGCTGAAGAACCTGACCACCGCTGCAATTACATCTCTCGCCATCGTCGCAATGGCTCAACCGGTCGCAGGCGCGCAGAAGAACGGAGCTGTCGCTCAGGATTTCAAGCTGACCGACATGTACGGCAAGACTGTTCAACTCTCCAGCTTTCGGGGCAAGACCGTGGTGCTGGAATGGCACAATCCGGGATGCCCGTTCGTCAAGAAACATTATGACAGCGGTAACATGCAGAAAACCCAGGCCGCGGCGCGGAAACAGGGCGCCGTCTGGCTGACCATCAACAGCGGCGCACCTGGCAAGCAGGGGCATATGAGCGGCGAGCAAGCCCAGAAGCTGTTCGCAGATCAGGAGCACAAGGCCAGCCATTATCTGCTTGATGTGAAGGGTCTGGTCGGAAAAGCCTATAGCGCCCGGACCACGCCGCACATGTATGTGATCGATGGTGCAGGGACGCTGGTTTATCAAGGTGGTATTGATGACAAGCCAACGGCCAATCCGGCTGATATCAAGGGTGCACGCAATCATGTAATCGCGGCGCTCGATGACCTGCAATCCGGCCAGCCGGTGCAAATGGCCAATACCCGCGCCTATGGCTGTTCGGTCAAATATGCAAGCTAGCGGGCGATCTCTTCCGGTTCACTGAATTCCGGCAGGCAAAACAAAAGCAGGGCGGTCGCGCAATACACAACTGGCGCGCCCGGCCCTGCTCCCAGTGTCCGGCGGCTTACAAACCCCCTGAAAGCCCCCGTATGACGGATTGCCGGACCTGTTCTTCAATCTGTGTTCCTGAACTTCAGGATCAGGGGACAGGCCAAAACACTACACCAGCCTGTCCCCTGCCTTTGTTCCGACAACCTGCGACCCTGAATCCTGGGCGCCGTCGGCCAAAGCTAATTATCATTCAATTCAAATCTCTTCGTTCCATTGCTGCCCACCAGCTCGACCCCGCGGCTGCCCGCCAGTCCCGATAACGGCATGGACCGCTCATAATATTCCCTGCCCGTCAGATTCTCATGCCCGGGTTCGACAACAATATCGATCCGGCGATATTCCGGCGAAGGGTCATTCAGATCCGGACGCAGCCGGGTTGACTGGCCCTGCCCCGCTGCCGGTCCGGAAACCACCAGATACAACCCGTCCCCCAATGTCGGACCCGCCCTGACTTCGGCATGATCAAACGCCGCGCCACCTGTCCGGGCAGCCTTCCCGGGCGCACCAGTCACATCGCTACTTTTCCTGCCATTGCTGTTCACAACAAGCTCCATGGAATCCTTGACGATTGAAAATGTCGGCACAACGTCCGGGCCATTCAGTTTCTCGCTACGCAACTGATATAGTCGCCATTAGTCGAATTGCGGCTGAACAGTCATGTAAACTGTTGTAACTAGGGGTAACGCGTTGAAACCATGTTACAATTTTGCGAAAGAAAAGCGGCAGCTCGGCAGAATCGAAATGGCAGTCCCTCCCGGTCAGGTTTTCCGCGAGAAAATCCCCATTTTCGATCAGGAGCTTAGGCCCTGTTCCGAATCGCATGGCCGGATTTCGGACCGGCGGCAACCCTTGGTGCCAAAGCTGTCACCCCATCCGTCTTTTGGTCGTCCGCCCATATTTGCCCTTGCGCGTTCCAGGCCGGCCTTCGGTGGCGCGTCCCTTGGGTGCGGCCACCTGCAAGTCTGCCGGAACGCCGAGCTCGTCGGCCTCCAGCTTGCGAATCTCGTCGCGCAAGCGTCCGGCTTCCTCGAACTCGAGGTCCGCTGCCGCCTCGCGCATGCGTTTTTCCAGGCTTTCGATATGGCTGCGCAAATTGTGACCGACGAGATGCTCGGTATCGTCGTCAATCGGCACCGTGACCTGATCCTTGCTGGCGACATGGGCGACAATGTCTCCGATATTCTTGCGGATCGTTGTCGGCGTAATGCCGTGCTCAAGATTGTAAGCTTCCTGCTTCTCCCGCCGGCGCCCGGTTTCGTTCAGCGCCCGTTCCATTGAACCGGTCATGCGATCGGCATAAAGAATGACCCGGCCATCGACATTGCGGGCCGCCCGGCCGATGGTCTGGATCAGCGAGGTCTCCGATCTCAGGAAACCTTCCTTGTCCGCATCCAGTATCGCGACAAGAACGCATTCGGGAATGTCCAGTCCTTCGCGCAGCAGGTTGATCCCGACAAGGACATCATAGACGCCAAGCCGCAGATCCCGGATCAGTTCGATGCGCTCCAGTGTTTCGACATCGCTGTGCATGTAGCGCACCTTGATCCCGGCTTCGTGCATGAATTCCGTCAGGTCTTCGGCCATCCGCTTGGTCAGCGTGGTAACCAGCGTCCGGTATCCCTGCTGCGCAACTTTCCGGCATTCGTTGATCAGATCGTCGACCTGATCTTCGACCGGTTTGATTTCCACCGGTGGATCAATCAGCCCGGTCGGCCGGATGACCTGTTCGCTGAACACGCCGCCGGTCTGTTCCATCTCCCAGTTGCCGGGAGTCGCGGAAACGCTGACCGTCTGAGGCCGCATCGCGTCCCATTCGTTGAACCGCAGCGGCCGGTTGTCGATACAGCTGGGCAGGCGAAACCCATATTCCGCCAGTGTGATCTTGCGGCGGTGATCACCCTTCGACATGGCCCCGATCTGGGGCACGGTCTGGTGGCTTTCGTCGACAAAGAGCAGCGCATTGTCCGGAAGATATTCGAACAGCGTTGGTGGCGGCTCTCCTGGCAAGCGCCCGGTCAGGAACCGGGAGTAGTTTTCGATTCCGGCGCAACTCCCGGTC
>JBCBZY010000244.1:0-4493 GCA_039815115.1 Pseudomonadota bacterium
AGCTGGTGAATATCCGCAAGCCTTATGGGATGCGCTCGCCGAAAACGGTCTGCCACTGGCGTGGGTCAGGGAAGACAATGGGGGCTTTGGCGCCGACTATGATGAAGTTTTCGGCGCTGTCTGGGCATCGGCAGAAGCCGCCTCGCCGGTTCCCTTTGCGGAAACATTGATAGCCAACTGGTTGCTTGACCGGGCCGGCGTCGCCATCCCCGACGGAGCTTCGACTTTCGCGCTTCTGGAAGGTAAAACAGCCAGCGTACCTTTCGCCGGCACAGCTGATCATGTCGCTATATATGATAGCGGCAAGAACGAGATTGCCCTCTACAAAACCGCGGACATGTCGGCGACTGATGGGCAAGCCTTGTCACCCGATGGCGAAGTACGCCTGGATTTCTCCGCTGCGACGCCTGTCACCAGCGCCGCAACCAACCTGTCCCGGCGCGCCATCGAGGCGTTGATCCTCACTGTCCGGGCTGTACAGATGGCCTCGGCAATCGAAGCCGCGCTCAACCTTTCCATCGCCTATGTTTCCGATCGCGAACAATTTGGCCGACCCTTATCGAAATTTCAGGCAATCCAGCATCAATTGGCCGTTGCCGCATCGGAAAGCGCAGCCGCGACTATGGCCGCGACACAGGCCGCCAGCGCGCTTGCCCGGAATGCCGATGATCCGGAAAAGGCCTGGCACGAAGCGGTGGTGGCCAAGGTCCAGATCGGTCACAGCGTCGAAGCCGTCACCGTCCCATTCCATCAGGTGCACGGCGCGATGGGCTATACGCAGGAATATGACTTGCATCATTATACCCGCCGCCTGTGGGCCTGGCGCGACACACTGGGGAATGAGCATCACTGGTCCAAATTGCTCGGCACAGAGCTTGCCGTAACGTCACCGGACCAGATTTGGAAAGGCGTGACAACCGGCGCCTGGATTGCTAGTTAACTGCTCGATTAAACCGATTCTCGAGATGGCCGACACCGTCTCCAATCATTCCAACGCAAGAGGACCAAATCCCATGAAAACACGCATCACAGAGCTTTTTGGCATCGAACATCCGATCATTCAGGGCGGGATGCACTATGTGGGATTTGCCGAACTGGCGGCGGCCGTTTCAGAAGCGGGCGGCCTCGGCATCATTACCGGTCTGACCCAGAAAACACCGGAAGATCTCGACAAGGAAATCAAGAAGGCCAAGGCGCTAACTGACAAGCCCATTGGTGTGAACCTGACCTTCCTGCCGATCGTCAACACGCCCGATTACCCCGGCTATATCGATGCGATTATAGACAATGGCATCAAGGCGGTTGAAACGGCTGGCAATAACCCCCAGCAATATCTGCCCAAGCTGAAAGAAAATGGCGTCAAGGTCATCCATAAATGCACGGCTGTGCGCCATGCGCTCAAAGCACAAAGCATTGGCTGTGACGCCGTGTCGGTAGACGGCTTTGAATGTGGTGGCCATCCGGGTGAAGACGATATTCCAAACATGATCCTGCTGCCGCGTGCAGCGGATGAACTGGACATTCCCTTTGTCAGCTCCGGTGGTCAGGCCGATGCACGGTCATTGGTTGCCTCGCTTGCCATGGGCGCGGAAGGCATGAACATGGGCACGCGCTTTATCGCGACCAAGGAAGCACCGGTCCATCAGAATGTGAAAGATGCAATTGTCTCTGCCAGCGAACTCGATACCCGTCTGGTCATGCGCCCGCTGCGCAATACCGAGCGTGTGCTGAATAACGCGGCTGTCGAAAAACTGCTGGAAATCGAGAAGGAAAAAGGCGCTGACCTGCAGTTTACCGATATTATCGAGCAGGTTGCAGGCGTCTATCCACAGATCATGATGGAAGGCACGATGGATGCTGGCGCGTGGAGCTGCGGTATGGTTGCCGGCCTGATCAATGATATCCCAACGGTCAAGGAATTGATCGATGGCATCATGACAGAAGCGGATGAAATCATCCGCGGGCGCCTGGAAGGCTTTCTCGCGGCCTGATCGTGGAGCCTTATCAACCGCTCAGCCGCTCTATCGCAGGCAAGAAAGCGATCATCACCGGCGCGGCCAGCGGTATGGGCCGTGCTACGGCCCATTTGTTTGCTTCTGAGGGAGCGCAGGTTGCGGTGACCGATCTTGATCAGGGCGCATGCGATGCCGTTGTCCAGGAAATAGCTGATGCCGGTTATGAAGGTTCGGCGGACGCCTGGTCACTGGATGTCAGCAATCCTGATATCATCAAGGCGGTCGTCGCCGATATCGCCCAAGCCTTTGGCGGCATCGATATTCTCGTCAACAATGCCGGCTTTGCGATCCCGGCGGACGTTGCCGAGGAAAGCTATGAAGATAGCTGGGAGCCTACTCTTGCTGTTATGCTTGCCGCGCACCAGCGGATGATCCGCGCTGCGCTGCCTCATCTGAGAGAGGCTGAGCACCCTCGGATAGTCAATATCGCATCAACCGAAGGCTTGGGTGCATCACCCGGCAACAGCCCTTATGTCGCGGCTAAACATGGCGTGATCGGCCTGACGAAAGGCCTCGCCGTTGATCTCGGCCGTGAAGGCATCACGGTCAACTGCATTTGTCCCGGACCGATCCGCACCGGCATCACCGATGCGATTTCAGAAGAGCACAAAACGATTTACGCAAAACGGCGTGTCGCGCTACGCCGTTATGCCATCCCAGAAGAGGTGGCGCATATGACTTTATCCTGCGTTCTGCCCTCAGCAAGCTTCCTGACCGGCGCAATCATTCCGGTTGATGGTGGCCTTACAATCAAAAATGCGTAAGGCGTCAGAATGACTCATTCGCTATATTCATCATGCCGCCTGTCCCAAAACATCTCTCCCTTGGGCCAGCCTTCAGGTGTTTCTTCCCAAGGTTCCTGACGGCCATAAGGCGTCAGATCCAGCCAGGTCCAATGGCTGCCTAGATGCTCCACGCCGCGTTGGTCGGTATAATAGGTGCGGTAGATATTATCACCGTCGCGAAGGAACACACTGGCGACATGGTTTTCGCCCTCATCATTGGTGGCGTTAAAGTCATAGTTAAAGTCGCTACCGAATGAAGACACCCATGGCAGATCCCACCCCATGCGCTTTCTATAGCCTAACAGCTTCTCCAAAGGCGCGCGGGACACCAGGACAAGTGACGTATCTCGCGCATTTAAGTGAGCCGGATGAGACATGGCATCGGTAACCCATGAACAGCCCGGGCATCCTACATCAGCATCAGGACCAAACATGAAATGATAGACAATCAGCTGTTTTCGACCTTCAAACAGATCGAGCAAAGACAAGGTCCCACTTTCTCCCCGAAAGGCATATTCCTTTTCAATTTTGACCATCGGCAATTGGCGGCGCATCGCATTGAGCGCATCATGGGCGCGGGTCAGCTCCTTTTCCTTGATACGCAGGGTGTCAATTTGAGCCTGCCATTCCGCTGGCGTCACGATTTCTGGTAGCGCCGTTTCCGTCATTGGTCCCTCCTCGCGGCACAACCAATATCATAGCCCAGCTAACGAGGCGAATCTGCAGCGCGTTCAATCCGTCCGGACGTTTTTCTGCGCATCGATATTCGCTTTGAGCTCAAACACATCCGGCCGCGCATAGTGGCCAGCAACATCCATATCGAACTTGCCCCGTGTCCGATCGTCCAGATCGACCTCTGCGGTCAGTACGGTCTCTTCACCGAATACTGGCCCTGCAATCACCTCACCAGATGGTCCGACTATGCAGCTTCCACCGCTTATCAAGACAGTATCGGGATCATTGCCTTGAACCGCATCAAATTGATCGGTGCTCAAACCAATCATCCCTCGCTCCAGATATTGGCAGGCTGAGAGCACAAAGGCGCGACTTTCGAGAGCAATAGTCTGCATCGTCGGCAACCATACCGGACGGTCATCGACGGTCGAGACACAATAGAAATCAGGCTGCGAATCATAATAATAGCTTCGCAGCAGAGGCATGTAGTTTTCCCAGCAGATCGCGCTGACCAGACGCCCGGCGCTGCTGTCCATCACCGGCAAATCACTGCCATCGCCCTGCCCCCAAATCAGCCGCTCCATGGCGGTGGGAACGAGCTTACGGTGCACACCGAGTAAAGATCCATCCCGTTCAAAGCTGAAAGTCGAACAGTGAAGTGTGGCACCTTTTCGTTCGATGGCACCCACAACCACTGCCAGATCATTGGCGGCGACGGCCTCGCTCAGCCTATCAAATTCAGGAGAGCCAAGCTCTATTGCATTATCGGAATAGAGCCGGAACAATTCTCGCCCCGCATCATTGCGCGATCCCACGCGTACGCCAAAGTCTACCCCTTTGGGATAACCACCGACAAAGGCCTCGGGAAATACGGCAAGGTCTGTTTTCGCCGCCTTGGCTTCTGACAACAGATCGGCAAATTTGCTCAGGGTGGTCGGCGTATCGAAAGGATCAGATCCAGCCTGGACCACCGAAACGATGCGTGTTCTGGAATTGCTACTCACGAATTGACCTCTTC
>JBCBZY010000194.1:0-5493 GCA_039815115.1 Pseudomonadota bacterium
CCCCCCCCCCCCCCCGGCGCTTGAGGTCCAAACAAAAAACACCCGGCGCTTGAGGAAAAAACCTCATCTCATCCCCAAAAAACCATTCCATCTGTAACTATCTGAATAGTAACAAAAGTTACATAGTATCATTTTGATCGACGCCAAATTGTCGTTGGTCGAAGCTTCGTGCCGTTTGCCGATTGAAACGGCTGTTTATCGAAGTTGGAATGATCGCTCCTGCTGCTTCCCCTATCTAAGAATACGAGACGGGAGCAGCAGAATAGACTTTTCAGCCATTCCCCTGGCTTGCCAAGCAACCGCTTCCGTCTCACCCCTTTCAGGGGTTCCCCCAGGCGGGAAAGTGCGATGCCCCGTGCATCTTGCCTTCCCGCAAAAGATTATGAGGAGTGAGAAAATGTTGAAAGCCGTATTTACCAAAGGTCTCGTCGCCGCCGCAGCTGTTGCGGTAAGCGCTACAGGATTGTCTGCAACCGCCAGCGCCCAGGAACGGATCGTGCGCACTGCAGTCGTGCATTATGATGATCTCGATCTGGCAAGCGCAGAAGGCCGTGAAACGCTGGAAGGCCGACTCAAGGGCGCTGTGAGAAAAGTGTGCGGTAGCTACCGGCGCGGTACGCTGGATGAAACGCTGGATCACCAAACCTGCATGGCTGAAGCCAAATCTTCGGCGAAACGTGCACAGGTGACCATAATGGCTGCAGCAGCCAGTGGCGAACCAGTGGAAACGGCGATGGTTATCAGTCGCTGATCTGACCGAAATCAAGAGCCGCGATCCCCAATAAGCGGCCCTATTTGGCCAAACCAACTAAAACCCCGGTGCCCTTACACCGGGGTTTTTATTTGCCCTGAACGCATGAATATCCGCAGGTGCCACGCCCGGTGCGATCAGCCCTAGCGACGGTTTTTTACTCTGTGACTTTGAGTGGTTACGCGCTTAGCGCCCGGCCAGTTTTTTGGCCTCTGCGAGATGGGTCCGACCGATCCGGATTTCGGTTCCGCATTTGAGGCAGGCCATCCAGATCCCGCCACCATCATGGCGCAGGCCGCTGATCCAGTCCTTGCGGACAAGATGGGACCGGTGCAGCCGGACAAATTCGGCCGGGTTCAAGCGTTCTTCGAGTCCGGAAATCGTCTGGTGGAGCAAATAACTGGCACTGCCGACATGTAGCCGCATATAATCCCGTTCCGCTTCGACCCGGTCGATTTCGGATGCCGCGATCCGGCGCAATTCGGATTTGTAGGGTACCCAGAATTCTTCCGCCCAGGGCGATTCCTCTTCCGCGGTGCCTCCGGTTACTGCCTTGCGTTCACGCACGCGTGACACGGCAAGCGACAGACGTTCCGACTCAACCGGTTTCAGGACATAGTCGATGGCTGCCACGCCAAAGGCTTCCACTGCAAATTTGTCGAAAGCTGTCACAAATATAATCGCTGGCGATTGTCCTTTTTCAGACAGGTTTTTCGCCACTTCCAGACCGTCCATGCCGGGCATGGCGATATCAAGCAACAACAGGTCCGGTTTAAGCTGTTCGGCCAGACGAAGAGCGGCTTCACCGTCGCTTGCCGTGCCAACAAGATTGATGTCGCGCTGACGGGCGCAGAGCAGCTGGAGACGTTCGATAGCGAGCGGCTCGTCATCGACAATCAGGGTGTCCAGCGGTTTTGGTGTGTTTTCTGTCACGATGAGACATCCAATAGCAGGGGCATGGTCAATTCGGCAACAAAGCCGCCCGCTTCGGGACGAGTTATGACCAGTGAAGCATCTGATCCAAATCGCGTTTCCAGACGGTCTCGGACATTGGCAAGTCCAATGCCGCTGGTTTCATGGGCTTTCTGGCTCGCCAGATTGGCGTCACCGTCGTCGGCTACCGTCAGCTTGAGATAATCCCCTTCGCTGCGCGCGCTGATCGTGATTGTCACCGGACGCTTGGAATGAGCGACACCATGCTTGATCGCATTTTCAACCAGTGGCTGAAGAATCAGGCCGGGAACAAGAACGTCTTTCAAATCTTCCGGGATATCGGTTTTTGCGTTCAACCGCTTTGGGAAACGGACCGCTTCGATGTCCAGATACAGATTTTGCAGATGGACCTCGTCCGAAAGCGGAACGTCCTCCAGTGGATCACCAGACAGACTGGTCCGGTAGAAACGGGACAGATTGAGAATCATCTTCTCCGCCTCTGCCGGCTGACTGCGCATTACCAGCGTGCTGAGACTGTTGAGCGTATTGAACAGGAAGTGCGGATTGACCTGGTAACGCAGCGATCGCAGTTCGGCGTCTTGCGCTGCCTGGGCAAAACGGGCGGCCTTGCGCTCCACTGTCCGGACTTCCGAAGCGTAGCTGAGGGTCAGATAAAGTGAAGCCCAGCTGACGATGAAGAAAAACCGGGAGATCGCGTCAGCGGCAATGCTCTTCAGAGCGAAATTTTCCTGCTCCATATATTGGCGCATTTCCTCGATATTCTTTTCATCGAAGAGGCTTTCCGGATCATAGACATTAAAAACGACATGGTTGATCGCCGCGATCGCGACGGCACAGGGAATGGCGCCGGCAAAGGCGGTGATGATTCGAGTCGACAGTGGGCGGTCTTCAAACAGGCGCAGCAGCAGGTAGAGGATATAGGTCAGGCCGATCCCCAATATGGTCACAACCATGCGCCGGACCGCCATTTCCCCTTGTGCCGGCCAGTCGCCCATGGTTGCGCGGATGGTCAGGACAATGACGTAGAACAACCAGAATCCGAGTATCGACAGGATCGCAACCTGCTGGCCCACCGAGGGCTTGTGTTTTCCAATGTCGAATTTTTTCATGAGTTGCCCAGTGTCAGATATTCGATTCAGCTTAGGATAAGATGGTATCAATTGTCTCTATCTGAATCGCACCCGGTCGAAACATGCTTGCCGTTGGTCGAAACATTCGTAGCCGGCAGCGTTATTTTCGCCCTGCTGCTGCGGCTGACGGGGAGAAACGCCGGATTTTCCGCTCTGCTTAACGATATAATAACCATGTTTTGGTCAATTGGGATCGGTGGGAACAGACAGGAGTCCCGACGATGACCAAAGAGACCAAACCGATACCCGGTGCGATGACGCTGGCGGAAATGAAAGAATTTGCGAGCTTTGGCTCTGCGACCCAGCGCTATATTCGCCGGTCTCTGGATGTCGGCCTTGATCGGGCGGACGCGATCGACACATGGTCGCGCGACGCGGTGGAAGAAGCCGGTATCAAGGTGCAGATGAAATTGTACCGGCGGATTGCGGATATTCGCAAGGCTGTGCCGCAGGATTGCGCGATCGATACGATCGAGGCGTTCATGCCGGCGCTGATTTCGCTCGCGGCTTATGACCTCGGACAGGGACGCATCAACAGTTTCCCGGCTTTCCGTTTTCTCTACGAGCGTCTGCTTGGACCGGAAGTCCGGCCATGGCTGCCTGGTGCTTTTTGTGCCGCCGCATCGTTGCCGCACCTGCACCCGAAAACCCGCAAGGGCCTGCTGCAATCGATCAGTGAAGCTGCCGCAACCGCGCCAGGCTGGTCAACCCGTGAACCGAGCTTCTTCCCTGAATGGGTGGACAAGGTGGACAGCAGCAAGGCTGCGCACTGAACATAAGGTAACTCGCCGGCAGTCTGGCAGGTATCAGCCTTTTGCTGGTTCCGCCTTGCGAACCGCTGCTTCATAGGCGCTTTCGGCCAGATCGATCAGATGCCGGTCATCTTCATTCCAGGGGTGAAATCCCGGCAGGAAGAACTTGATCCACGGACCGATGATCTTGCGCGCCACACCTGGCCTGAAGAGCAGGAATGACAGCAATTTCCACTTCACTTTCGCACCGGTGAAGCCGTCCTGTGCGAGCAGGTCGAGCGTATCCCGATAGCGATTCGTCCAGAAGTTGCGCGTGATAATCAGCATCATCAGCGATTTCACTTTCCAGCGCTGCCAGCGGCTCCAGCCCCGCGTAGCGTAAAGCCAAGTGTCGTAAGCAACACCCTTGTGCTCGATTTCCTCCAGCGCGTGCCAGCGCCACAATTCTGCTGTCTCGGGATCAGCCTTGTCGAAATGCTGCGGATTGGCGATGAATTGCTGCGCCATGATGGCAGTGAAATGCTCGAGGATCATCGTCGCCGCAAGATTGGCGATCTCGGGACGTCCCTTGGTCATTTCCAGCGACTCGGTGATCCGTTGCTCAATCCGGCTGGTGTCATAACCGCTTTGTTCGACCCGCCGATTCAGCGCGACATGTTCGCGGCTGTGAATCACTTCCTGCTGGATGAAGGCCCGGATTTCCTGCTGCAGTTTTTCCGGAGTCATGTCGCGAAACGCTCTCACACTGTCGATAAAAAACGCCTCTCCGCGAGGAAAAGTGAGGGACAGAGCGTTATAGAATGATGTCGCGACCGGATCATTGTTCAGCCACCAGCGGCCTGGCTGCTGACCCGCCTCGCGCCCGAACCGCCGATCACGCGGAGTGATGCGGTGATCTTTTGGCGTCGGTGTGACAATCGTTTCCGGTTGAGCTTTTACTTTGCTATGCATATTCATGATCGGGTTATCCATTCTGGCCGAAAAGCATCCAAACTTGCACTCATGACAATAAGGTTACTTACATAAATGTCAATAGCGAAACGCCGCCTGTCCCCCGAAGAAAGTCGCAGCATGGCGCTCGCCGCCGCGCGGGATTTGCTGATTGAAGCTGGCCCCCAGGCGGTGACTCTGAAGGCCGTGGCGTCCCGTATCGGTCGCACCCATGCGAATCTGCTGCACCATTTCGGCTCGGCATCGGGCCTGCAGAAATCGCTAGCCAAATATCTGACCGATCAGGTCTGCGGTTCGATCGCACAGGCCGTCCTCAAAAGCCGGACCGGGGAGGGCAGTGTCCGGGATATTGTCGACCTGACTTTCGACGCCTTTGACAAGCAGGGTGCAGGCGCCCTGTCTTCCTGGATGCTATTGACCGGCAATGAAGACGCGCTCGACCCGATTGTCGATGCAATTCACGAACTGGTCGACGATATCGCAGAGGGTGGGCATGAGGATCGGGAGATGCACCAAGATACGCTTTCCCTGGTGCTGATGGCGCTTGGTGATGCGCTGATCGGCGAACGTCTCTCTGGCTCGCTGGGATTGCCGCGAAATGCTGCACGGGATATCGCCGAACAACAGCTTGAAGGCGCGCTTGAGCGCTGGCGAAAAGACCATCCGGAAGGAACCTGTCAGACGGCGAAAAGCTGACTGTCGTCGGCAAAAGCCTTGAACTCCAGCGCATTGCCGCTGGGATCCTGGAAAAACATTGTGGCCTGTTCCCCGGTTTCGCCTTTGAATCGGACCGTGGGCGCGATCACAAATTTTACTTTTTTCTCTGCCAGCCGATCGGCCAGCGCCTGCCAGTCCTGCATGGTGAGCACCACGCCGAAATGCGGGACCGGAACATTTTCACCATCCACCGGATTGATGATTCCGGCAGCAGGACCTTCCGGACTCATATGGGTCA
>JBCBZY010000238.1:0-4572 GCA_039815115.1 Pseudomonadota bacterium
AAATGGTGGGCGATGACAGGCTCGAACTGCCGACATCTTCGGTGTAAACGAAGCGCTCTACCAACTGAGCTAATCGCCCCTCCTTAGGAGAAGCTGGCCTAATAGGCGATTTTCAGAAGACGTCAATACCCCTTAAGTGGAAATAAAGGGGAACAGATGGCGGTAGGTGGAAACTGGAGTCCCGAAATAGTCCCGAAGTTTGATTTCGGCTGCCGATGCCGCTGAAAGACAACAAATCGTGGAACTGCAATGTTTTGTGAAAAACAGACTCGACATTTGCGGCCAATGAGAGAATCGTGAACTGGCGCAAGCGGTATAGCTAAACGTCCAATCTTGCTCGGCTGTATAAGCAGGCAGCCAGCCAAGAAAGGAGGTGACGCATATGGCAACACGCAAAATCGGAAGGGATGCCGGCTCTGGCCGTTTCATTCCTGTCGATGTGGCGAAGCGCCGTCCGAAGACGACGGTTGTGGAGACCATAAAAACGAAGCCTAAGAGAAAGGGCCGCTAACCTGATTTCTTAGATCGTTTGGAGCCGTGGAGATCTTAGAATCTCTACGGCTCATTTTGTCAACAATCATTGTGCCCCGGAATTGATTGATTGGTTGCAGACAATGTCGAGTAAACATGTTTACTTGGCCGTGGGAGCAGTTCCCCAAAAACCCTCGGGCATTGCAACGTTACTTACCGAGCAACTAACCTTGTCGCTGGTCTATTTCTGCAGGGCCGATAGTGCCGTGAGAACGGACTGCATTTTTCCTTCGACTAATTGGGAAATAAACCATCCGAAAAAACCCAAAGCTACAATAGCAACAGCTAGGCCGCCCTTGATGTATGTGGCTTGATGTCTCAGTCCGTCAATCTTCTCTGACTGATCGTCAACATCACTGATTAGGCGCTCAACCAAAGTGTTGAGTTTGGCCACCTCAATCATGACAAATCTTATATCGCTGGTTGGGTGCAAATCACGAGGTGTCGTCTGAGGAAATTCCTCAGGATTCTCGTGCTCACTTGGTGGAATTTTAGCCACTGGGAGGTCTCTCCCATTTGTTCTTCATCCAAGACCAAATATCTGGGTTGGCACGGCCAAAATATGAAGCCACTTCCAGAACGATTGCTGAGCCGCTGGCACCCGCACCGTCACCGGCTGTAACATGCAATTTTTCGGCTATGTCACGAGCAGTAATGGAATCTGAAACCAACCAGACGCCATCTCCCAAAGCAAAATGGTTGTCCTCGTAGTTTGTGCGGATGGCAGTTGAAAGCCTATTATCCAACGCGCCTGGTTGTTTGATTATCGCAAAAAGTGCCATCACGATCCTACATAGCGAGTTAATTGTATAATTCTAGTTACCTATTAAACATCATTCTTGATAAGAACGCACCTACCAACGAAATGTTAATTGTTAGATTCCCATTCCTGTAACATTCCAACGGACATTCATTCAGTCGAATATTAAGTGACCCTTGCTCAACCCACAGCTCGGTAAGTCGTTGTTATTAAAAGGTTTTTTAGTCCCGAGATAATCCCGAACACGAAACGCGGTCTATCAAAAATCCTAGTTTTCTGCGGGTTCCAGCGAATGCGATCTTCATCCGTAAACGAAGCGCTCTACCAACTGAGCTAATCGCCCCCATGTCGAGGTCTGGCGCATCCTGCCCGCCAGCTGGTCCGCGGCCATTGCCAAAACATCGCCGCTTTGGCAAGCATCTTTCGGCAGCTTTTCCGAATATTGCGAAAAAGCAAAAAGCCGGAGCCAGTGGCCGCGTCGTGATCATGTGTAAAAAATGTGAAGGCTAGGTTAAACCGCGATTCGCGTTCCCTGCCGGGTTGTCCACAGGATTTTACTCTATTATTACAGACAGTTAAAAAGATTTTAAGCAAAATCCACGGCTTGCTGCTGTCAACCTAAATATTTCATTTTTTTTACGACATCGGCCTTGATCGACTCGTTGCAGGGCGCTTAGTAGTGGTCTCTCGGTTGGTGGTCACGGATTCGAACAATCCTGGTCTCAATAAAAAATCATTTCCGGGCTGAAACGCGTTTTCAGCAACAAGAGAGCTGTCACCTCAACATCCTTTGGCTGGGATTTTGGGGAAAGGGGGGCAGGCTCGCTTGAAACCGGAAACCGGCTTCGCAAGGAGGGGCCGCAACAAAATATCGGGGGATGTTAGTGGTTCGAAATCTGGAACAGAATAACGGTCGATCGACTGAAGGAGCGATTGCAGGCAGCGAGGTCAGTCCCGAACTGGAAGACCGTCTGCACGCTGCCTGGGAGAGTATCTGTTCCGGACTGCGCCGCGATCTCGGGGCCCAGATTTTCGGTCAGTGGATCAAGCCGGTCCGGATGACCGCATTCGATGCTGATGCCGGTGCGCTGACCCTGACCCTGCCATCCGAATTTGCCGCCAGCTGGGTGCGGGAACGCTATGCCGACCGCCTGACGCTCGCCTGGAAGAACGAACTGCCGGATGTCCAGGCCATCTCCTTCACCGCGCGCGCAGGCGCTGCCCGGATCGCTCAGGTCAGAGAGCAGAAGTCAGTCGACCCGGTTCCTGCCGTTTCCGTCAGCAACAAGGGGCAGTTCCGGCTGGAGCTCGATCCGCGAATGACCTTCGACGAATTTATTCCGGGTCATTCCAACGTCCTCGCCCTCAATGCCGCACAGCGCATGGCGGATGCCGAGAAGCCTCTCTTCAGCCCACTCTACCTGCAGTCGTCGACCGGCCAGGGCAAAACCCATCTGATGCACGCCATCGGCCATGCCTATCGCGCGGCCTTTCCGAATTCCCGGATCATCTACATGTCGGCCGAGCGGTTCATGATCGAATTTGTCTCGGCCATGCGCCGCAACGAAGCGATGGAATTCAAGGGCGCCCTGCGCGAAGCCGACCTGCTGATGATCGACGACATCCAGTTCATCGTCGGCAAGAACAGCACCCAGGAAGAATTTCTCCACACGGTCGATTCCCTGATCAGCCAGGGCAAGCGGATCGTTGTCGCTGCCGACCGGCCGCCCCAGGCGCTGGATGGTGTTGACCAGCGGTTGCTGTCACGGCTGTCCATGGGTCTGGTGGCAGATATTCAGTCCGCCGGACTGGAACTGCGCCGCGATATTCTCGAACATCGCCTTGCGCAAATGCCGCATCAGGATGTGCCGGCGGATGTCGTGGAGTTTCTCGCCCGCACCATCAGCCGCAATCTCCGCGAACTGGAAGGCGGGCTCAACAAGCTACTCGCCTATGCCCAGCTGACCGGCCGGCCAATCACGCGCGAGCTGGCGGAAGAACAGCTGTCCGATATCCTGAGCGCCTGCCGGCGGCGGATCACGATTGACGAGATCCAGCGCACGGTCTGTGAATATTACCGGCTCGACCGCAACGAGATGTCCTCCAAGCGCCGCGCCCGCGCCGTGGCCCGCCCGCGCCAGGTCGCGATGTATCTCGCGAAGGTCATGACACCGCGCAGCTATCCGGAGATCGGTCGCAAATTCGGCGGCCGGGACCACAGCACGGTGATCCATGCGGTCAAGCTGGTCGAACAGCTCCGCGGAGAAGATACCGAAATGGACAATGACGTGCGCATGCTGCTGCGCCAGCTCGAAAGCTGACGCCGCGCATCAGGACCTGTGCATCAGGTCCTGTCGAAACAATCCGATTATTTCTTGTCTTTTTCCGGTGCGACCGAAATCCGGACGCGCTCCCCGCTATTGCCCGGGAAACCGGTAAACATGGCTTCCACCAGATTGGGCACCAGATAGGTCAGGTTCTTTGAACGCGACTGGGCTTCTGCCGTGCCTTCAAACAGGCGCTCGCCATCAACCTGGCGGTTGATCTTCAGATCCAGTTCCGAGGTATAGACGGTAAAGCTGCGGACGCTGCCAAAGCCGGAAAATCCGTGACCGCCAAAGAGGAACGGGTCATGGAAGCCATAGCGATAGCGATGCCGTCCATAAAATCCGCGCCCGTAAAAGCCGCCGAAACCGACGCGTGAATAGAAGGGGTCATATGTGCCGACGACGCGCTCGCGCCCCTTGTCGACATCATAGTCCATTTGCACGAGCAGTTCGGCATTGGCCGGATCTGCACTCTGCCGGTACCCCAGCTGCGTCATCCGCTCTTCAACGAGACTGGCATATTGCGAAAATTCGAGCCCGCCCGCGAGATCGGGATCAGAGGCGACAACAGCAAATGTCTGCCCCTGGGTGTCAGGCAGTGCTTCAAAACGCTGCACATCAGCGCGAAATGGTGTGGCGCATGCCCCGAGAGCGAGAAATGCGAGAGGGACCAGGACTTTCAGTCGTCCGGTCCGTTTCCTGTCTGGTTGAGACCCTGTCATAGTCATTCCTTCAAGTTGCCCGCCATCTGATATGGGTCTAACAATAGCATGCTGAACCCGTTTTGAACGACAAAAAAGCACGGATTATCGGACGATCCGAGTAAAATCGGGAAAATTCGCGCCGGAATCCCGGCTTCGCCGCGACCCGGCCTGACCGCCGGATTCCGAATCGCCTTGTTCGAACCGGCCATGATGTTGTGCAGGCAAAAGAAAACCCGCCTTCCAGCGGGTT
>JBCBZY010000374.1:0-2423 GCA_039815115.1 Pseudomonadota bacterium
CCGGATACGCCGGGTTTTGGGCAATCTGATGCGCTCCCTGGCGATCCCGAAATTGCCGAATTTGCGGACGCAACTATCGCATTTCTCGACGCACTGGGAATCGAAAAATGCGCGGCTTATGGTTTTCATTCCGGTGGGATTATCCTGGTTACGGCAGTCAAACGCCATCCGACTCGAATCACAACTTTGGCGGTCGGCGGCTATGCCATCTGGTCCGCGGAAGAGATGGCTTTGTTCAGCGACCGCTATCTTCCCGAATTTCATGCATCCGATTATGGTGAACATCTGACGTGGTTGTGGAACCGGATATTGGAACAAAGCTGGTTCTTCCCGTGGTTTGCAACTGATGATGCGCACCGGCTTTCGGTTGCCAATGATGATCCTGCGCGCGTGGATGCGATTGTTCGTGAAATGCTCGATGCTGGAAACGCTTACCAGGCCGGCTATGGAGCCGTGCTTCGGGCGCCGCGTGACATTCCGGCCGTGGACGCTGATGTCCCGCCTTGCCTGATCAGCGCCTATGATGGCGACCCCTTGCAAGAGCATATTGATCGCTTGGGTGACATGCCATCCGGCTGGGCCGCGCAAAAAGTCAAAACGCCAGAGGAGCATCAGGCGGTTAGCCTTTCCCATTTGCTGGCTACGGAGACGGCGACAATCGACACCTTATCCGATGCCAGTGATGAGGGTTTTGTCGAGATTCGAACGGATGCTTTTAACGGCTTGATCCACTGGCGCGGCGATCGCAGCTCAGATAAACTCGCTCTTCATGCCCCCGCTTATGCCGTGATCGGCAATCAACCTGCCGGTCAGATCGCCATAGATCTGCCCGGCCATGGCCTGTCGAACACTTGGGCCGGCGAAGCGCCCGTCAGTTGGGTTCCGTGGCAGGATGTCATAGATGCTGTTGCTGATGCTCTCGGCACAGGAACGACAGTCTATCCTTCGCTGCCCGATGGCGAACCGGAAAAACTTTATCCGGATTTGTCGCCAGACCGTTTTGGCAACTATCTCAATATGGCGTGGCAGATTGTTCGTGCCCGTCACATGTTTGCGCCTTGGTATCAGGTCGATGCTGCCCATGCAGTCACATTTGATGCACAGCAGCTTAAGCCAGAGCATCTTGCCTCGGAGCATCTCGCACTGATCAATGCATCAGCAGCCAAAGAATTTCATATCGCCCTCCAATCTAAACAAAAGGAAAACTAATGGGAATCAGAGAAGACATGCCGCTTTTGGCCCGCCATGAAGGCGTTTGGGACGGCACCTACACCTATTTCAATGCGCAGAATGAGAAAATTGACGAGCACGCCTCTCGCCTGCTGTGCCGTTTTCCTGATCAGGGAGATATCCCCTATCATCAGACCAACCATTATACTTGGGCAGATGGCAAGACCGAGATTCGGGAATTTCCAGCCGAATATCGCGACAAGCGGGTATGGTGGGACAATGATCTGATCAAAGGCTGGGCCGCAGAAGTGCCGCTGGACGAATATAACCGCACGGTGATGTTGTACTGGCAGCGGCAAGGTGATCCATCGCTTTATCTTTATGAGCAGATCCAGATTTCCGACGATGGCCAGAACCGGTGCCGGACATGGCATTGGATCCGCAACGGTTTGTTGGAAACCCGGACAGCGATACAGGAGGTTTTCGTGACCAAGGACTGGCGCTCTATTGATGCAGAAATGGGGGCCGTTCCTGCCTGAAGCATTAAGCCTTTTTGACAAATTATGGGATGGTCATGTCGCCGCTGCCTTGCCGGGCGGCGGCGCATTGGTGGCTATCGACCGGATATTCCTCCACGAACGCACCGGGGCCTCTGCGTTAAACGCTTTGAGGGAAGCGGGACGTTCAGTGGCTGATTCAGCCCGGGTTTTCGCTGTTACCGACCATATTGTCGATACCCGCCCCGGGCGGACGGACAAGACCCTGATGCCGGGTGGTCAGGCTTTCATCACCGAAACACGCGCCGCCGCCAAAGCAGCCGCCATCACACTGTTTGATGTGAATGACCCCGACCAGGGAATTGTTCATGTTATCTCCCCAGAACTCGGCATTGTTTTGCCAGGATGTACATTGGTGGCACCCGACAGCCATACATGTACGCAGGGCGCTTTTGGGGCACTGGCATGGGGTATAGGATCATCGGAAGCAGAACATGCGATGGCGACCGGGACGCTGCGATTGAATAAACCCAAATCGATGCGCGTTCGATTTTCGGGTCAGGTTTCAAAAGGCGTTACCGCCAAGGACATGATCATGACCCTGATCGCCCGCCATGGCGCGGCAGGCGGCAAAGGCCATGCTGTGGAATTTTCCGGAACGGCGGTTCGCGCCATGGACATGGAAGCAAGGATGACTCTCTGTAATATGGCGACGGAATATTCAGCCATGTCTGGGTTTATCGCCCCTGATGCAAA
>JBCBZY010000315.1:0-3253 GCA_039815115.1 Pseudomonadota bacterium
AAAAGACCCGGGCGGTCAAAATGGCCCTGGGGGACGACAAGATTACACTGTCAGTAACGTCACCTGAAAATGGCACGGCCTCCGAAGACGTCCCCGGTGCTTATAAGGAAGACGGTTTCGAAATCGGCTTCAACTCTCGCTATCTGCTGGACATATTGAGTGAGATTGAAGGCGATAATGTCGAACTGCATCTGGCCGATGCCAGCGCACCCACGCTGATCCGTGAAGACGACAAATCGGCTGCGCTCTATGTTCTGATGCCGATGCGGGTATAAGTCCGCTGAAACCAGTCGAAGGATCTGCCCATGAAATCCCTCCCCAAGGTAGGTTTTTTTAGCTTTCTCCTCATGTTAGGCGTTCCGGTTCACGCTGAAACTGTCGATGAGGTCGCGGCAGCAAACATCTCAGATGGAAAATGCGCTTATTTGCTGGTCTTCCTCAGCGATAAGGATAATATCCTTAAGGGTGGCACTGGGCCTACGACCACCCGCGAAATGTCAAAACTGGAGAAAGGTGCGTTGGTCGGATCTGCGCTTGGGTATCTTACCACCGCTGTCACTGCGCGCAGCCCAGACAAACGACTGAGCCATTTTATGAACCCTCCACATATCGAAGAATACTCGATTGATCAGATCCTGATGGAATCGAACCGGCAAAAATGTGGCAAGAAACTCATGGAAATCGGTAACAAACTGGCCTCCTGGGGACAGTTGATCGCCGCAACCGACGAAGAAACGCAATCGGATAACTAAGCCGGTGGGTGCAATCATCATAAAGTCGGTTATTTTCACGATCGGCCTCCTCGCAATGTTAACCAGCGCGCTGGCTCCGACAGGCTTCATGCCGATGCAAACAGACCGGGGCTTCGCCATCGTTCTTTGCTCGGGCTACGGCCCGGAACTTTCGGACCAAAGCGATCCTCATGCGGGTCATACCCAAGGCATGGACCATTCCGAACATGCTGGTGGACATGGTGATCACAGCCAGTCCGATATGGAGAACTCGACCTGCACCTATGCTGGTGCATCGGGCAATATACTGAATTCTGCTCCACCCAAACTTTCCGATACGCAGCTTGTTACCCCACAGCATGAACCCGACAGACGCCGACATTTCGCCGTTCGCAACCGGCTCAATATTCCTCCAGCAACCGGACCACCTGATTTCGTCTGACAGTTTTACCCGCAGGGCGCCTGCGCGCCTACATTAGACTGAATACAGGAAAAATTCATGAAAAACCTCGCTTCCGCAGGCGCGCTTGTCGCCGCCTGCTCACTCGCCGCACCTGCACTGGCCCATGATGTCCGTGCAGATGACCATGCCCCGATCGGGGTCATGGCCGACCACGCCCACAAGGCGGGAGAGGTCATGTTCTCGGTCCGCCACATGCACATGGAAATGTCCGGCGCTCAAGTCGACACAGACGAGATCTCGCCCAATGACATCGTGACAACCATTCCCAATCGCTTTTTTGGTGCCCCCGGACAGCCGCCCACTCTGCGGATCGTGCCCACGTCCATGCGGACAGACATGACCATGGTTGGCGCAATGTATGCCCCGACTGACTGGGTCACACTCATCGCAATGGGCAGTTACATCCAGAAGGAAATGGATCACGTGACCTTTGCTGGCGGCATGGGAACCACGGAACTCGGCGAATTCCGAACCAGTCCGGAAGGTTTCGGAGATATCACGGTCGGCGGCATTTTCCCGCTGCTTGGCGTGGCAGATCGCAAGGCTGACAATCAGCAGGAACTCACCATCCGCGCAGCCATCTCCATTCCGACCGGTTCGACAACCGAAACCGATGACATCCTGACACCCATGGGCGGCAATCCGACAGTGCGGGTCCCCTATATGATGCAGATCGGATCAGGTACCTGGGATCTGAAGCCGGCGATTACCTTCAAGGGTTGGGCCAGCAAACTGGGTTATGGTTTGCAATATTCGGGGACAATCCGGACCGGTTCCAATGATCAGGGATACAGTTTCGGAGATATTCACGAAGCCACAGCATGGGTCAGCTATCTCGCGGCGCAGGGCGTCAGCCTTTCTGGCCGCGTAAAGGCCCGTACCATGGGACGTGTCGACGGCATTGATCCCATGATCATGGGACCTGTCCAGACCGCCAACCCCGATTTCCAGGGCGGAGACCGGGTGGATCTAATCGCGGGTATCAACACGGTGGTCACCCATGGAGCGCTTGCGGGACACCGTTTCGCACTCGAAGTTGGTGCACCGATTTACCAGAACCTCAACGGCCCCCAGATGCCGGGCGACTGGATGCTGACAATCGGCTGGCAGAAGGCTTTTTGATAGCTGATTCTTCTCCGGCAACGGAGAAGGGCAAATGATTCACGCGAAGCCGCGAAGAACGCGAAGAATGTCTGGCCAGACCTAGCTTCTTAGCGCCTTCGCGGCTTCGCGTGAAATTTCCTTACTCTGGTATTGAAAGCCGCCTGCGCGGGTAACTACAGTTCTTATTCCGCAGCCTCCAGCATCTCCACAACCTGCGGCCCACGGATCAGGCCGCCGGGCCGCTTGTCAGTCACGACACCGCCCTTGAACGTCACCTGTCCCGACTTGATGGTATAGTCATAACCATCCGCCTTTTGCAGCAAGCGCTTGCCGCCTGCCGGCAGATCGAATGCCAGCCTGGGCTTGCCCAGCTTGATCCGGTCCATATCGATGATGTTCACGTCCGCCAGATAGCCTGGTTGCAACACCCCGCGATCGTTGAGGCCATAAAGCCGCGCCGTATCGAGGCACTGACGCTTGATGGCATTTTCCATGCTGATCGTGCCGCGCTCCCGGTTTTTGACCCAGTGTTCGAGCATGAAAGTCGGGCTGGCCGCGTCGCAGATTGTCCCGCAATGCGCACCGCCGTCTGACAGGCTGTTGACCGTGTCGTCTGCGTGCTGGAGCGGATGCAGGAAGTCGAGATTCCCGTCGATATAATTGAGAATCGGCAGATAAATGAGCCCTTTGCCTTCATCCTGCATCAACAGATCATAGGCATATTCGGCCGGCGTGACACCTTTTGCATTTGCCCGGCTATTGATGCTTTCTTCGGCCGTTGGCTCATAGTTGAAACCATCATCCATCTGGAACTGCATCGCCCAGCCGTCAGTGACAATGAACTGCACCGGCGCCATATCGACATTTTCTGCCGGCAAACTGGCTTCGGCGATCAATCTCGCCTTGAATTCCGGATCCTGGAGATGCGCGAGCTGCTGTTCCCATGGCAGCTCCG
>JBCBZY010000047.1:0-12305 GCA_039815115.1 Pseudomonadota bacterium
CGAGCAATTTGGCGCGGCGATAAAAGAGGTGGCAGTCCACTTCCCAGGTGAAACCCATGCCGCCATGGGTCTGGATATTTTCCTTGCTGGCATACCAGTAGGCTTCGGAGGCCGCGACGCGCGCCGCGGCTGCCGCTTCCGGCAGCTCCGCTGCATCGGTCGACAGGGCCCACGCTCCATAATAGGCGTTGGAACGTGCGACTTCGTTTTTCACATACATGTCTGCCAGCTTGTGCTTGATCGCCTGATTGCCTCCGATCGGACGACCAAAGGCCTGGCGTTCCTTGGCATATTCGGTGGCCATCTCGAGACAACGGGATGCTCCGCCCAGTTGCTCAAATGCCAGCAGGACTGCCACACGGTTGAGGATCTGGTCCAGCGCCACCATGCCATTGCCGGTGCCGCTGCTCAGCAATTCGGCGGGCGCGCCGTCAAACCTGATCTCGGCATGACCGCGGGTCGGCTCAATGGTCTTCAGCGTCTTGCGCGATACGCCATCCTGACCGAGGTCGACCATAACCAGGCAGGAAGCGCCGCCATCCTTGGCAAGCACAACCGCATGCGTGGCAATATCGCCATCTGTTACCGGCAATTTGGTGCCTGTCAGTCTGCCATCCCTATATTGGGCCTGGATAGCGGATTCGCTGATCGCTCCGGGCCCTTCCGTGGTGCCGAGACAGCCGATGAAACTGCCGTCAGCTATACCGGGTAGCAGGGCGGTTTTCTGTTCCTCCGATCCGGCCAGCTTGATGGCCTCGGCAAAATAATAGGCGGAAGAGCTGAATGGTACCGGTGCGAGAACCCGGCCCAGCTCTTCGGCGATGACGCACAGTTCCAGCATGCCCAGACCCAGACCGCCATGTTCCTCGGGAATCGCGGCCCCCAGCCACCCCATCTCGATGACCTTTTGCCAGACATCGGCATTGTGGCCGAGCGTGTCATCATCCAGCACCTTGCGGACTTCGGCTATGCTGCACTGCGCCTCGAGAAATTTTCGGGCTTCATCCCGGAGATATTTCTGGTCATCGGAAAAATCGAAATTCACTGTCTGTGCTCCTTCGGGCGGCCGGATCCGAACATCCGAATCATTGCAGCCTGCTTCTTTGTCCTTATCTATGCCTCAAGAGTTTTAACCGGGCAATTAAATTTCATTCCAATGCAATTTGCGCATGCCACTCAAGAGTCAGATAATTGTCATCTCGGCAAGATAGGAGAGACAGATAAGTGATTTTGACGCCTTCCATCGGGGTTCTGCATGGAAAGAGTTGCGGAATTGACATTGGCGCAAAACTCACGGGTTGCTAATATCCGGTATTATAGCGAAAAAATACCAGCCTCTTCCTGGCTGACAAAGGAGCACGAGATGAAACTGAATCGGCGTCATTTTGCAGGTGGTTTGACCGCCACGGCCCTGGCCGGCTTTGCCGCACATGGCGTAATGGCGAGCAAGAACCGAACTGCCATGCATTCGGGTTTCGGTCCGCTGATTGAGGATCCGGATGGCCTGATCGACTTGCCGGAGGGATTCTCTTACCGGGTCATTTCCAGGTTTCGGGACAAGATGTCGGACGGACTGATGGTGCCGGACCGCGCCGATGGCATGGGCTGCTTCGCGATGCCCGATGGCCGGATCGCCCTGGTTCGCAACCATGAGCTGAAGGTTTCCAACTATGATGACGGCCCGTTTGGTAACGGATCGGCCCCGGCAAACGGGGTATTTGATCGCACAAAGGACGGCAAGGCGGTAGTTGGCGGGACCACGACGCTGATGCTCAATGCTGATACTCTGGCGGTGGAACGCGAGCACCTCTCGCTTGTCGGCACGATCCGCAATTGTGCTGGCGGCACAACCCCATGGGGCAGCTGGCTGTCCTGCGAGGAAGACATGACGCGCGCCGGCAAGAATGTCGGTCAGGATCATGGCTGGGTTTTTGAGGTTCCGGCCGCTCATCAAGGCCTTGTCGATCCGGTGCCGCTGAAAGCGATGGGCCGGTTCAACCACGAAGCGGCGGCGGTCGATCCGCATACCGGAATAGTTTATCAAACAGAGGACCGCGGGGTCAGTCTGTTCTACCGCTTCATCCCCAATGTGCCCGGGAAACTGGCCGAAGGCGGAAAATTGCAAGCACTGGCCTTTGCCGATCCGGCAATCGGCAACGACAGCCGCAACTGGTCCGGTAAAGATTATCGTCCTGGCTCCTGGCGATTCACACGCTGGATTGACATGGACGATGTCGAGAGTCCGAAGGATGATCTGCGAATGCGCGGCGCTGAAGCTGGCGGTGTGCTTTTTGCCCGGGGTGAGGGAATCATCTACGGCGATGGCGAATTCTATTTCTGCTGCACCAATGGCGGCGCGGAAAAGGAGGGTCAGATCATGCGTTATCGACCGTCCCGTTTCGAAGGGCAGTCCAGCGAACAGGATGCGCCGGGCCTGCTGCAGCTGTTCTTCGAGTCCACCGACCGAAGCCAGTTCAGCTATGGAGACAATCTCACCGTAGCCCCCAATGGCCATCTGATTGTGTGCGAGGATCAATATAGCCCGGTTGTCGACAACCATTTGCGCGGTGTCACGGCGCGTGGCGAATCCTATGACCTCGCTCGCATCCGGGTGCAGACGGAGCCGGCCGGCGCCTGCTTCACACCGGATGGCCAAACGATGTTTGTCAATCTCTACAGCCCGACTACCACGCTTGCCATTTCGGGGCCGTGGGGTCGCCAGTTCAGCTAAAGCATCTTCAGTCGAAGTTCGTCCCCGAATTGAACCTGGAAATCTTTCTGTGGACGGCCTGTTTGTTTCACGGCACTTAAAGGACAGCCGATAACAGTCGGAGACGCCGCGGAGAGGAACAGGAATGAAACTGGGTTGCTGCTATTATCCCGAGCACTGGCCGGAAGAGATGTGGGCCGATGATGCGGCGCGCATGATCGATATCGGCCTGTCCCAGGTCCGGATCGGAGAATTTGCCTGGAGCCGTATTGAACCGCAGCCGGGACATTATGACTGGGACTGGCTCGACCGGGCGATTGCGACACTTGGTGATGCCGGTTTGGAGATCATTCTTGGAACGCCCACGGCCACACCGCCGAAATGGCTGGTCGACCGCATGCCGGACATGGTGGCCGTTGATGCCGACGGCAAACCTCGCGGTTTTGGCTCGCGGCGGCACTATTGTTTCTCTCATGCCGGATATCGCCAGGAGTGCGTACGGATCGTCACTGCCATGGCCGAGCGTTATGGCAAGCATGCCGCGATAGCAGCCTGGCAAACCGACAATGAATTTGGCTGCCATGACACTGTGGTCAGCTATTCCGATGCAGCGGCGCAGGGCTTTCGGCGATGGCTGGCGGAAAAATATCCAGATGTGGATGCGCTGAACACGGCCTGGGGCAATGTGTTCTGGAGCATGGAATATGCGGAATTCGATGCTGTCGATCCGCCCAATCTTACCGTGACCGAGCCCAATCCGGCGCATGTTCTCGACTATCGCCGCTTCGCTTCTGACGAAGTGGTGACATTTAATCGCCTGCAGGCGGATATCATCCGGGCGCATTCTCCGGATCGTGACATCATCCACAATTATATGGGCTTCTTCACCGAGTTTGATCATCACAAGGTCGGTCAGGACCTCGATGTGGCAAGCTGGGATAGCTATCCGCTGGGTTTTCTCGAGCAGTTTTTCTTAACCGACGAGGAAAAGCATCGCTATGCCCGGCAGGGACATCCCGACATCGCCGCCTTCCATCACGATCTCTATCGCGGCTGCGCCAACGGGCGCTGGTCGGTGATGGAACAGCAGCCGGGACCAGTGAACTGGGCACGTTACAATCCGGCACCCCTGCCGGGCATGGTTCGCTTGTGGACCCTGGAAGCCATGGCTCACGGTGCAGAGCTGGTATCCTATTTTCGCTGGCGCCAGGCACCCTTTGCGCAGGAGCAGATGCACGCCGGGCTGTTGAGACCGGACAGCGTCGAAGATACAGGGGCTCGGGAAGCCCGTGACGCAGCCCGCGACGTTGCCAGTCTGGGATCACCTGCAACCGGCCGGGCTGATGTGGCTTTGCTGTTTTCCTATGAAGCGGCCTGGCTGCTCGAAACCCAGCCGCAAGGGCAGAGCTTTCGGTATCTTGAACTGGTTTTTGCCATGTACAGCGCTTTGCGTCAGCTCAGCCTGAACGTTGATATTGTCTCGGCGGATGCAAATCTGGATGGCTATGCGATGGTTGTCGCCCCAACGCTTCCGATCATGCCCCAATCCCTCATCAAGCGTCTTGGCGCCCTCACGGTTCCCGTGCTGATCGGTCCCCGCAGCGGAAGCAAGACCGAAGATTTTTCCATTCCTGCCAATCTGGCTCCGGGATCGTTACAGGATTTGTTGCCGCTCAAGGTCACCCGCGTAGAAAGCCTGCGACCGGGTATCACCGCCAACGCCGGATCAGGCGAGATTTCCCGTTGGCTGGAGCATGTCGAAACGGACCTGCCAGCAAACACGAGTCTGGAGAACGGGCGCGCCATAGAATTTTCTTCCGGATCGTTGCACTATCTCGCCGCATGGCCCGACGCCGATCTGCTGGAGGACCTGTTTCAGCGCATGGCAAAAGAAGCCCGCTTGGCGACCAGCAATCTTCCGCGGGATCTGCGCGTTCGCAGGCTGGGGGATCTGTGTTTCGCGTTTAACTACGGTACCAAAGCGATTGAGCTGCCCGAGGTGGCTGACCGGGAGTATGTTCTCGGCAGCAATCTGATTGCGGCCGCTGATGTTGCGGTGTGGAAGACCGGCTAAGCTGGCCTCGCCACAACGCGACTATCAGTCAGCGAAAGATACGGTCTGCGAGGCCATAGGCCGGGAATCCGAGTGCATCAATCGCAAGGTCACCGATTTGCTGCCCCAGTCGATGTCGACCAGACCGTAATTTTCATCGGAAAAAAAGGAGGACTGGCGGACGGGATCTGGCTCCCGTTCGTCATTTGCACCGCTTCCGAATGCCAGGTTCAGCGACGATGATGTCAGTTCCCAGACCGTCTCGCCCAGCGCGGGCGGGGCGGCGGAATAGATGGCACCGCTGTGCCGGTCTCCGGAAAGCATCAAAATGTCGCCGCCGCTACGCGCCTTGAGAGCGGCGTAAAGGCGCTCACGTTCCAGTGGCATGTTGCCCCATTTTTCGTAACCATGTGCATCGGTGAGGATCTGGATGGAAGAGACTATGATCCGCAAGTCAGCCGGCTTGGCCAGCTGTTCGTTCAGCCAGTTCCACTGTGCTTCACCCAGCAGGGTCACGTTCGGATCCGCGTTCGCGACATAGCTGCCCAGCGGTGGCCTCGGGCGCTGATAGGGCAGGCGTTTCAGCGCCGACCGGAAGAAACGGGTATCGAGCATGATGATCTGCGCCCGCTGCCCTGTTGGGCCCGTGATGACGGAATCATAGATCCCCGGACGCGATCGCGCGGCCTCGCTCGCCCCCCAGAAGGTTTCAAAAATCGTTTCCGACCATTGCTTGAAGGCAAAATCTCCGCCGGAATCATTGGGGCCGAAATCATGGTCATCCCATGACGCCATCATCGGCACCTTGCTGCGCAGATCCCGAAATTCGGGATGGGCCGCTTGCTGGCCATAAGCGGTGATGAAGCTGCCCATGTCCGCTTCACCGGCATAGCCGAAATCGCCATAGACATTGTCGCCGATGGCGAGGAACAGATCAGGCTGGCGCGCCGCAATTTGCGACCAGACCTGCTGCGGCTGAGCCTGGTGATTGCAGCTGCCAAAGGCAATGCGGGTCAGCGGCTTGGAAAGGTCAAGCGTCGGTCCGGCATTGGCCACCGGCAGTTCCACTTGCAGACTGTCGTAATAGGGCTGCAGCAGTTCGCCGGGGCTCATCGGTGCCGAGGACTCCGTTCCCGGCTCGGTTGCCGGGGGACCGGCGGCGGCACTGGCCGGAGCACAAACAAAACCGGCGGCACCAAAAAGTGCCGCCGGAATGAAGGCCCTGGAGGCCGGTTTTGCAAAGTTCCGCATCAGAATTCGTAGCGAACGCCGAGCTGGATGCGCCACACCGAATTGGAGAAGCGCAGGGTTTCCTGATTGTCCGGAATTGCGCCATCGAGCGTATCAAAGATGTAACGTCCTTGCGCATCAACGCCGGATGTTTCGATCAGATTGACCAGCCCGTCTTCGTCATCGCGATTGCGGAACACATTCCAGTCGGGATCGATGAAGTTCAGGAAGTTGTCAAAATCAGCGAACAGCTCGATCCGGTCATCCAGACCGAAGAAGCTGCCAGGCCCTGGGATTTCCTGGCTGAAGCGCAGATCCATGTCATAGACCCAGTCATTGCGGCAGGTATTGCGGCGAATGGTCTGGCCGGGTGTGAAGCTACAGTTCAATCCCGAAATGACATTCAGCAGGCTGTCAATGTCGGCAGCAGTGGCTGTCGATTGAGGCGACAGGTTAGGATCGCCTATGCCGGTCGGGATATACAACAGAGCGTTATTGTCGCCCGATGTTGAATCCTGGAACCCGTCTCCGCTGAAGGTCAGGCTGTAAGGCCGACCTGACTGTGCCGAGAAAAATACACCCAGTTGCGTCGAATAATCGTCGAAAAATTCTTCGCGAATGTTTGCTGCGACTGTGAACCTGTGACGGGTTTCGAAATTCGATGTCGAAATGGCCGGGTCCTGGAAGTCGAACGCTGCCGTATCTTCAAAGTTACCATTGGCGGTAGCGCCGAAGACGTTCCGCGTGTTGTTCGAGTCCGTGAACGCGTAACCCAGGCTGACATTCACGTTGCCATTGTCGGTAAAGACGCCGCTTTCAAAGCGCTTTGCCAACGCAATCGAAAAGACGTGGCTGTCATAGGAAGGACCGTTGGTCAGCTGGTTGAAATCATCAATCCCGGTACCGAAACAATCGGCGGTCACATTGGTGTAGGTTGGCGGAGTGCCTCCCGTGCCAACCAGTTCGGCATTACAGCCAGCATTGAGTGGATCAATGGCAGCAATAATTGGACGACCGTCGATGGCGAAGCCATTCAGGCCCTCGCTCGGATTGGGAATTTGTACCAGATCATTAATGTTAATCGGGTCGATGAACCGCGAATAGATGTAATCCAGCTTCAGGTTCCAGTTGGAAAAGAAGCCGTCCTGGGCACCGAACGTTGTGTCAACACCAAGATTTGCGCGAAGCACTGTAGGCACGTCAAAATCCGGATCGGTGGATTTGACATCGGCTCGACCCGCAGAAGCATTGTTTGTTGCAGCCTGTACAGCACATTGCGGGAAGCCAGTGAACTGGCCAGCATTCACAACGCTGAAATTGCCATTGGCATCCAGCAATCCTGCACACTCAGCATCAAAGGTGTCGCCGTTGGCCGAAGCAAAGCCATCATTGGAGAAGGCATTGGAATAGAACACGACCGGGTCGCCGCCAGAGAAGAGGCCTACACCACCTGTGAGCGTCGTGTCGCTGAAGAAACCTTCGTTGAACAGGTTATAGGTTGCCGAGAAGCGCGGCAGGATAACAGTATCCAGACTGCTGAACGGCACGCTGTTGGAAAATCCGAAACGCTGCTGGAACAGCGGATTGTTGCGTGGGACGCCTACGCCATCATAAAGTTGTACACGAACGCCCGCGGTCAGGCTCAGCTGATCAGTCGCCTGCCATTCGTCCTGTGCGAAGAAGGAATAGATTTGCCGGCTGAATGTGGCACTGGCGTCGTTGATGTCACCGGTTGCGGAAGCTGCAATTGTCGCGCCGCCGTTAAAACCGAACCGGCCACCCACAATCAAATCATTGGCACTGGCGAACACACTGGAGGAATCGCCACTGGCAACAACACCGTTCTGGAAATCCGTCAGGTTGCGGAAGAAGATTGAACCGGTTGCATTGATTGCGAACAGGTTGAACACTTCGAGGTCATTCAGTTCCGCACCAAGCTTGATCTTGTGATCATCGGCATCGATATTCATCACGAACCGGGCCTGATCGATTTTGGTATCAAGCTGGTTGGCGGAACGGAAGATACCGGGACCGGTGGAAAGAAGACCATTTTCAGTTGGCCCTTCAACGCCAACGACAAGCCGGACAATCGGAGGATCGTCTTGCGCTTCACCGCCACCTACAGGTCCTTGTTTATCGCCAACTTCGGCCCGCGATACACGCAGTTCGGTTGAAATACGGTCTGTCCAATCGGAATAGAGGCGTACGGAATAATAATCCGAAACCGTGCCTTCATCTTCAAAGCTGTTCAGGCCGGTCAGGTTGTTCGTGCCGGTGTCAGATTCGACATTGGTTTCTTCCAGGCGCTGATAGGTCGCTTCCAGACGATGGTTGTCGGTGATGTACGCATCTACCCGGCCGAAATAGCGGACGCTGGTTTCGGGCAGGTTCTGCGGATAGCCACCCACATCCTGACCATATACCGTGTTCGCAATATTGGCGAACTGATCAAACTGCGCCTGCGTGACGAAATCGGCTTCATTGGGGAAGCCTCCGCCAGCTGGTCCAAATTCGTTGGCATTGCCGAGGTCGGTTTCCTCATATCCGACAAAGAAGAAAAGACGATCGGGAATGATCGGACCTGACAGGGTTGCGCCCCAGCGTTTCTCGGAAAACGGTGCAACGATGGATCCCGAACCACCGGCTTCGTCGCCGCGCAGGTCTTCATTGGTGAAGGTATAAAATGCGGAGCCATGGAACTTGTTTTCACCCGACTTGGTGACAACGTTGATGGCACAGCCGGTAAAGTCCGAATATTCCACGTCAAATGGCGCGAACTCGACCGAGGTCTGGCGAATGGCGTCAAACGGAATCGGGAAAGTGTTCCGCGAAGCCGACGGAGTGCCGTTCAAACCAAAGACGTCGGACTGAACGATGCCGTCAACGGTGAAGGTGTTGGAACGGTCATTGCCGCCGAGACAGCTGATCCGGTCGACTTCGTTGTTTCGGTCGAGGCTGACACGGGGGTCAATCCGGATGATGTCGCTGACATTACGCGTGATCGACGGGAACCCTTCCAGCGTTTCCAGATCGAAAGCCTGACCAGGGCCAACGGCAAGTTGGGCGGCAGAAACGCGCGCGGCGGTCACGACGATGACCTCTTCGGAGGCGTTGGCGGCCAGTTCGAATGTAAGGCGGAGATTACCACTAACCGAGAGCGACTGGTTCTCGAGGCTTTGCCCTTCGAAACCGGGGGCAGTGGCCGTGATGGTGTAGGGACCACCCGAGACAAGACCTTGCGCACTGAAGCCGCCGGACCCGCCGGTCGAGATCGTCCGGGAGGAGCCGGTACGCGTATCGGTAATTGTCACACTGGCGCCGGCTACCGGATTCCCATCCGCATCATTTACCGAACCTTCGACACCCGAAGTAATTTGCTGCGCAGCGGCAGGAGTTGCCATCAGGCCAGCGGTAGAAAGGCTGACAACGCTGGCGGCCAGAAGATATTTGATTTTCATGATTTCATTCCCCGTAGATTATCACAATTTGCCGTCCTGCCGGACGAAAGAGTGGCTTCCCCATCACTGGACTCTCGTGAAAGCATGGTCCCTTTAGTTTTCTAAAATGACAGTTTTGTCTCAATCGCAACGAGTTTGTTTTGCAATGCAGCAATTTGTTTTTTGTCCACAGGTTTTCCAGCTTGACCAATCAGGTCAAAAAGTCCGTGCGATTAGCATAACCTGCTGTTCAACTTATTGAATCAGAAGCTTTATTGATTCTGCGATGGCGTCAAATTGGGAGTTCAGGGACTCTTTCGACTGTTGCGAATTTACCACGATGTTGGCGTGGGTTTTTGAGGGTTCGACATATTTGTCATGCATGGGCGCCACCTGTTCGGCGAACATCCGGTAAACCGAGTCGAGAGTGCGTCGCGCTCCTTCACGTCCCGCTCGGCGCGCCGGTCCAGACGCACTTTTTCGGCACATTCAACAAATACGGAAAGATCAAATTGTTCGCGCAGCGGGGCGTGCCGCAGGATCAGGATTCCGTCGACCAATATGATTGGGCGTGGTTCTGTCCGAAAGGTTTCCGCCTTTGGCATATGGGTTGGAAAATCATAGAGCGGACGATCGATTGCCTGACCCTGCCGAAGCATTGCCAACTGGCTGGTCAGCTTGTCGAAATCCACCGCATCGGGGTGATCGAAATTGGGTCCGCCCTTGCCCTCGGGCGCGTCACCATAGCCGAAAAAATAGTCGTCCTGGGGAAGGATCACGCACTGATCTGGTCCCAGGGTTTCGAAAATATGGGCCGCTAGGGTTGTCTTTCCCGAGCAGCTCCCTCCGCAAATACCAATGGCTTTGGGGGTCATGCCAGTCCGATTTCGCGCAGTCGTTGCTGGAGATATTCATGCGCGGTGATCGGCTTGGGGTAAAGGTCGGGATGCGTCGCATCCACACATTGCGGCAGGGTCTTGATCAGATAATCCGGCCGGAAATGCAGGAAATAGGGCATGGAATAGCGGGAATGTCCCCGACGCTCTGGTGCCGGATTGACTACACGATGCGTGGTGGATGGCAGCCGGTTGTTGGTCAGGCGCTGCAGCATGTCTCCGATATTGACCGCGAGCTCGCCGGGTCGGGGCGTGACCGGCCGCCAGTCGCCCTGTTTGTCGAGCAGTTCCAGTCCGGCCTCTTCCGCTCCGATCAGCAAGGTGATGGTGTTGATATCCTCATGCGCGGCGGCCCGCACGGCTGGCGAATCTTCCGGCACCGGAGGGTAATGAATAAGACGCAGCACCGAATTGCCGTCGCGCACGGTGTCGACAAAAAAGTCCGGTTGCAATTCCAGATAACGCGCAATCGCTTCCAGTATCCGCGCACCCGCCTTGTCGAACGCGGCGAACAGCTCGAGATAGCAATCCCGAAAACCTGCGATTTCATCGGGCCAGATATTGGCATCCATGAAAGAGGCAAACGGGTGGCCATCTGCCAGATCCCGGCCGATGTGCCAGAATTCCTTCAGGTCATGAACCGTCTGGTCTTTCGCCACCTCGGTCCCGAACGGCGTATAGCCTCGGGCACCCCCGCCACCTTCGACAAAATAATCCCGCTTCACCTCTTCTGGCAGGGCAAAAAAGGCACGCGACATTTCCTCGGCCCGGGCAATAAGGTCTTCCGGGATGCCGTGATCGGCCACCACGGCGAATCCCCAGTCGGAGAAGGAGCGGCCGATCTGGCTGGAGAAAAGATCGGGATCCTTATCCGAAAGCGCGAGGGAAACGGGATTCAGGCTGTCTGGGTTCTGGGTCATGATGCTATGATGGGGTGTGGAGTGAAATTGTCAATCGCACGGATCAGCCGAAAGACAACATCAGCCCGGCCAGTGCAGCGCTCATCAAATTGGCGAGCGACCCGGCGGCCAGCGCACGCAAGCCAAGCCGGGCAATAACCGGGCGCTGATTGGGCGCCAATCCACCCGCCACTGCCATCTGGATTGCAATGGACGAAAAATTGGCGAATCCGCAAAGCGCGAAAGTCATGATCGCGCGGGATCGGTCGGACAGCACTTCGGGGCCCATTGCGCCGAGATCGATAAACGCCACGAATTCATTGAGGACGATCTTGGTGCCGAACAATCCGCCTGCCACCTGCGCCTCATCCCACGGAATGCCGAGCAGCCACATAACGGGCGCGAAAACTATGCCGACAATGGCTTGAAAGGATAGGTCCGGATAGCCGAACCAGCCGCCAATGCCGCCGAGAATACCATTCGCCAGCGCAACCAGCGCAACAAACACCAGCACCATGGCGCCAACTGCGACAGCCAGCTTGACGCCGGTTTGTGTTCCCTGTGCCGCCGCCTCGATCACGTTGGTCGGCTTATGTCCTTCCTCGAAGGTTTCGGACACCTGGACATTGGCCAGTTCGGCATCATGTGCGGCGGCCTCTTCCTCGTCATCCGGCATGATGATCTTGGCCATCAAGATGCCGCCAGGGGCGGACATGAAGGCTGCAGCGAGCAGGAATGGCACCGCTTCCTCGCCGATAAAGCTGGCATAGGCCGCAAGGATGGTGCCCGCGACACCGGCCATGCCGACGCTCATCAGCGTGAACAGGCGGCTCGGTGGCAATGCCGCCAGATAGGGCCGCACGACCAGGGGGCTTTCGCTCTGACCGACGAAGATATTGGCCGCGCTGCCCAGCGCTTCGACCTTGCTGATCCCGGTGATCCAGCCGATCGCTCCGCCGACCCAGCGCACCAGTCGCTGCATGATGCCCCAGTGATACAGGATCGCAACAAGCGCTGCGAAGAACACGATGACTGGCAGGGCGGCGATCAGGAAAGTATTGGCAAACGGGTTCGATTCCA
>JBCBZY010000083.1:0-9658 GCA_039815115.1 Pseudomonadota bacterium
ACCGATTGCGAGGTGATGTTGACCACCCGGCCCCAGCCACGGTCCATCATGCCCGGCACCAGCGCCTTGATCAGCGCGATGGGGGCCAGCACCGCGGCCATGGCGCTGACCGGGTTCGCCGGCACCCTTTTTGTCTGTATGACGGCCCATAACCAGCCAGACCGCCGCTGCCAAGAAAATGATGGCAGCTATTTAGTGTACCATATATATAATACAGCCGGTCTGTTTCTGCAAGCTTACCCTTTTTCGGCCTTGATCAGCGTTCCTGCGCCCTTGCTGGTAAAGATTTCCAGCAGCATGGCATGGGGAACACGGCCGTCGAGTATAACTGCCGCATCGACCTTGTTCCGGACCGCGCTGACACAGGTTTCCAGCTTGGGAATCATGCCGCCGGATATGGTCCCGTCCTCGGAAAGACTCGCAATTGCGTCGGGGTCGAGATCTGTCAGAAGCGAACCGTCTTTGCCCAGCACGCCGGCCACGTCCGTCAGCAGAAAGAGCCGCGACGCCCGCAGCGCGGAAGCCACGGCGCCAGCCATGGTATCCGCGTTGATATTATAGGTGTGACCATCTGCGCCCACACCAATGGGGGCGATCACCGGGATCATGCCGGCGGTCGAGATGGTATCAATAACGCTGCGATCAATCTCCCGGGGTTCCCCAACAAAACCGAGGTCGATGATTCGCTCGATATTGCTGTCAGGGTCGCGAGCGGTGCGCCGCATCTTCACGGCCTTGACGAAGCCGCCATCCTTTCCGGAAATTCCGATCGCACTGCCACCCGCCTGTTCGATCCAGCTGACCAGTTCCTTATTGATCGCACCGGACAGGACCATTTCCGCGATTTCAGCGGTTTCCTTGGTCGTCACGCGAAGGCCGTCGACGAATTTGGATTCCACGCCGACCCGCTCGAGCATCGCCCCGATTTGCGGGCCGCCGCCATGGACTACGACCGGATTGATGCCGACCGCTTTGAGCAGCACGACGTCTTCTGCGAAATTCCGGGCCAGCGCAGGGTCGCCCATCGCGTGCCCGCCATATTTCACGACAAAAGTCTTGCCGGCATAGCGCTGCAAATAGGGCAAGGCCTCAGTCAGCGTTTCGGCCTTGGCCAGCATCGCCGGATCCGGCGCGTGATTTTCAGGTTGCTCGGTCATGACCGCCTTTCAGTCCAGCCGAACCGGAAATGCAACAGAAATATGCAAATGCCGAGCGCTTTCATCACTCTCCGGACTCGAGCAAAGCTTTCAGCGCATAGAGCTGTTCAAGCGCATCGCGTGGGCTTAGCGCATCGATATCGAGCTGCTCCAGTTGCTCGCGCAGGGCGTCGGATGGCTCTTCGCCCTCTTCCAGGCTGGCAGCGAATAAGGGCAAATCTCCCAGCCCTGCAGCCAGCCCTCCCGTTTCCGCCTTGCCAGCTTCCAGTTTGTCCAGCACCGCTTTCGCCCGCTTCAGGACCGGCTTGGGAATACCCGCCAGTTTGGCAACCGCCAGACCATAGCTGCGATCTGCCGGCCCTTTTGCCAGCTCATGCAACAAGACCAGATCCCCCTTCCATTCCCGGGCGCGAACATGGTGCAGCGACAGGGCATCCAGCCGATCCGCCAGACGGGTGAGTTCATGATAGTGCGTGGCAAACAGACAGCGACACTGATTGGTTTCATGCACAGCCTCGACTACCGCCCAAGCGAGAGCCAGCCCGTCATAGGTCGACGTTCCCCGCCCGACTTCGTCCAGAATGACAAAGCTTTTATCCGTGGCCTGCGACAGGATGGTCGCCGTTTCCACCATCTCGACCATGAAGGTGGAGCGCCCCTGCGCCAGATTGTCCGAGGCGCCCACCCGGCTGAACAGGCGGTCGACAAGGCTGAGTCGGGCCGAAGAGGCAGGCACAAAACCGCCCGCCTGTGCCAGAATGACGATCAGTGCGTTCTGCCGCAGAAAGGTCGATTTGCCGCCCATATTGGGCCCCGAAACTAGCCAAAGGCGCTCCGCATGGCTAAGTGCGCAATCATTGGCGACAAAAGGGTCGCCCGTCACGGCCAGCGCCTGTTCCACCACCGGATGGCGACCGCCTTCGATTTCCAGCAAGTTGCCATCACAAAAGGACGGACGGCACCATTGCCCTTCTGCTGCCCGTTCGGCCAAGGCGGCTCCGACATCAATCCGGGCCAGCGCATCCGCGCTCGCCCCGATCGCATCCTTGCGTTCAAGTACCCGGTTGATCAGTTGATCAAAATGTTCTGCTTCAGCGGCGAGCGCGTGGGCCCCGGCCTGTGTTACGCGCAGGGCTTCTTCATGCAGTTCGGTGGAGTTGAACCGGACCGCGCCCGCCAGCGTCTGGCGATGCGCAAATCCTGAATTTTCGGTCATCAGGGCATCGCCATGCCGCGCCGGAACTTCGACAAAATAGCCGAGAACGGCGTTATGCTTGATCTTGAGCGTGTTAATGCCGGTCGCCTCGCGATATCGGCTTTCGAGAGCCGCTATTGCCTGGCGCCCGTCTGATCCCGCGCTGCGCAATTCGTCCAGCGCGGGATCAAATCCCGGCGCAATATAGCCACCACCGGCGGATTCCGTTGGCGGTGCCTCGACCAGTGCGCGCTCCAGCAGATCCACCATCTCGCCATGCCCGTCCAGCGTTGGCAACAGCGCGTCCAGCATATCCGGCAAGGCCATATCCTGCGCCAGTTGCTCCCGCATGATCCGCGCGCCAGCCAGACCATCGCGGATCTGTCCGAGATCCCGGGGACTACCTCTGCCAGCCGAAAGCCGCCCGAGGGCGCGGCTGATATCCGGCAAACGTTTTAGCGCGCTGCGTACCGACTCGCGAATGGCCGGAGCATCGTGAAACCATTGCACGAGACCCAATCGTGTGTTGATCCGTTTTTCGTCAAACAGGGGGGCTGCAAGATCGCGGGCGAGCAAACGGGCGCCACCGGGTGCCACCGTGCGATCGATAGTCTCGAGCAGGCTGCCCTTGCGCTCACCGGCAAGGGTCCGTTCGATTTCGAGGCTCGCGCGCGTCGCGCTGTCGATCAGCAGATATTCGCCGGGATGGCGCTGAGACGGTGGTTTCAGAAAAGGCGTATCATCCTGGGCGGCATGTTCGACATAGTTGACCAGTCCCCCGGCCGCAGCCAGCTCGGACCGGGAGAAATCCCCGAACCCGTCCAGCGTGGATACCTCAAACAGTTGCTTCAACCGTATCTCGGCGCGCTGGCTGTCAAAGTCCTCTTTTGGCCATTCCGTGGCCTCGTCGAGTTTTTCCGCCAACTCCGGAGGGCAGATGATTTCAGATGGAGCGATCCGGGATATTTCAGCGTGCAGCACATTTTCGGGAACCTTTTGCAGTTCGAACGCGCCGGTCGAAATATCCGCTGCAGCCAGACCAATCTGCCCTTGCACTTCGGCAACGGAAACCAGCATATTGTCCGCCCGTGCATCGAGCAGCGTGTCTTCGGTCAGCGTCCCGGCGGTAACGAAACGAATAATGTCCCGGGCCACCAGCGCCTTGTAGCCGCCGCGTTCCTTTGCCTGAGCGGGCGTTTCGGTTTGCTCCGCAATCGCCACCTTGAACCCCGCGCGGATCAGTTTGGCGAGATAGCTTTCGGCCGCATGGACCGGAACCCCGCACATCGGCACCGATTCCCCGGCATTCTTGCCGCGGCTCGTCAAAGCAATGTCCAGCGCCGCAGACGCCAGCTTGGCATCTTCGAAGAACAGTTCGAAGAAATCTCCCATTCGGTAGAACAGCAAACAGTTCTGCGCTTTTTCCTTGAGCGCAAAATATTGCTTCATCATCGGAGTCTGCCGGGGATCAGCGCTCTTTTTCGCCGCTGCCTTTTTGGGCTTCGGTCTCTGATCTGCGGGTTTCTGCTGAGTCTGTGTCGACATGGAACGGGGATAGCCGAGTGTGCGGGCCGGGAAAAGGCCCCGGCTGCCATAATTGCATGGCAATATTCCGATTCAGCAACGCAGCAAGCCTTGCCCTCTCCCCCGCATCCAGAGTAGGGCAGTCGGAGGGAAGCGCAAGGTATCCGGGCCCGGAGTCGAGCCCGAATCAGGGGAGACAGAATTTGGCCGACAAGAACGAAAGCAATGTGGAATTTTCCGAGCGTGAAGCCCTTCTGTTCCACTCCCATGGTCGTCCCGGGAAGATCGAGATTATCGCCTCCAAACCGATGGCGACCCAGCGCGATCTGAGTCTCGCTTATTCCCCCGGCGTTGCAGTCCCGGTCCGGGCAATTGCCGAAGATCCTGGGACGGCCTACGACTATACCGCCAAAGGCAATCTGGTGGCTGTTATCTCCAATGGTTCTGCCATTCTTGGCTTGGGTAATCTGGGCGCGCTGGCTTCGAAGCCGGTGATGGAAGGCAAGGCGGTACTTTTCAAACGCTTTGCCGATGTCGACTCAATCGATCTGGAACTCGATACCGAAGACACGGACGCCTTTATCAACGCGGTTGAACTGATGGAACCGAGCTTCGGAGGGATCAATCTGGAGGATATCGGGGCACCGGCCTGCTTCATCATTGAACAGACCTTGCGCGACCGCATGAACATTCCGGTCTTTCATGATGATCAGCACGGTACCGCAATTATTGCTGCAGCCGGCATCATCAATGCCTGCCTGCTCACGGATCGCAAGGTTGAAGATATCAAGGTCGTGGTCAATGGCGCCGGAGCAGCCGCAATTGCCTGTGCGTCGCTGATCAAGGCCATGGGTGTTCCGCACGAGAACCTGACCATGTGTGACCGCAGCGGCGTGATTTATCGTGGCCGCGACAATGTCGACCAGTGGAAATCGGCCCATGCCATCGACACCGATGCACGGGATCTGAATGAGGCCCTGAAGGGCGCAGACGCATTCCTCGGGCTTTCGGCTGCCGGCGCTCTCAAACCCGACATGGTCCGGGACATGGCCGACAAACCGATCATCTTTGCCATGGCCAACCCCGATCCGGAAATCACACCGCCGGACGCCAAGGCCGCCCGCCCCGACGCGATTGTTGCGACCGGCCGGTCCGATTATCCGAACCAGGTCAATAATGTCCTCGGTTTTCCCTTCATATTCCGCGGAGCACTTGATGTCCGGGCCACGCGGATCAATGACGAGATGAAGGTGGCTGCGGCTCAGGCGATTGCGGAACTCGCCCGCGAGCAAGTGCCCGAAGAAGTCGCCGCCGCCTATGGCGGGGAAGCGCCGACCTTCGGTGTCGACTATATCATTCCCGCGCCGTTTGATCCGCGTCTGATGGAGGTCGTGTCCGCGGCCGTCGCCAAAGCAGCCATGGACAGCGGCGTCGCGCAAAAACCGATTGAAGATCTCGAAGCCTATCGGGTTGATCTCAAGAGCCGCCTGAACCCGACGACGTCGGTCCTGACCCAGGCCTATGAAGCTTGCCGCCAGGCACCCAAACGCGTGATCTTTGCAGAAGCGGAAGAAGATGTGGTGCTGCGCGCAGCTATCCAGTTCCAGGACGGCGGCTATGGTACCCCGGTGCTGGTTGGCAGAGATGACCGCGTGCGCCAGAAACTGCAGGAATTGGGCGTCGGGGACGCGGACCGGTTCGAGATTCACAATTCCCGCAACAGCCCGCTGGTTCCCGACATGGTCAACATGCTCCATCAGCGGCTGGGACGGCGCGGTTACATGGAGCGCGACATCAAGCGGATGGTCAATCAGGACCGCAACATTTTCGGCTCTGCTCTGCTCGCCATGGATCAGGGAGAGGCGATGATTACCGGTGTCACCCGGCCCTATTCCCAGACATTCAAGGATATTGCGAAAGTCATTGATGTGGAGAAAGGCCGAACCGCCTTTGGCATCCACGTAATGGTCGGACACAGCCATACGGTTTTCATGGCGGATACCACCGTCAACGAGCGCCCATCCTCCGAAGAACTGGCTGATATTGCGGAACAAACTGCGGCGGTGGCCCGGAAAATGGGTCATGAGCCGAGAGTCGCATTTCTGAGTTATTCCACTTTCGGCAATCCCGAGGGTCGCTGGCTTGAAAATATCCGCGAGGCGGTGGGGATCCTCGACGAGCGGCGAGTCACTTTCGAATATGAAGGCGAAATGGCGCCCGATGTCGCGCTGAATCCCAAACTGATGGTCAATTATCCGTTCAGCCGCCTGTCCAGCCCGGCCAATGTGCTGGTGATGCCCGGCCTGCAATCGGCCAACCTGTCAGCGAAATTGCTCCGCGAATTGGGCGGTGATGCCGTCATTGGTCCGATGCTGGTGGGTCTGGACAAGTCCGTTCAGATCGCAACCATGGCATCCGCTGCATCTGAACTGGTTACACTCGCCGTGCTCGCGGCCAGCGGTATCGCCAAATAGCCAGTATCAGGGGCGGGTCCGGTCGCTGCTCTGGCCTCCCGCTCCAGGGGCACCAACAGCACCGATATTGCCAAACAGCTCCTGGAAAAAGGAGCGTTCGCGGCCCAGTGTCGGCGTTATGTCGCCGTCCGGTGTAATACTGGCAGCCAGTTCCAGACCCGTCCGGTCAACAGCGGTAACATTGCCGGCTTCGTCAAATTGCACCCGCATGACCAGCTGATCTTTTGGTCGCGGAGAATTGAACGCAAACTGGCGTGTTTCGCGGGACACATAGTACCAGACGCGGTCTTCAAACTGACCAGCGAATGTCGGACGCCCCAATGTGGCCTCAACCGACTGCCGATTGTCGACACCGGGCTGAATCGCCGATGTCAGGACCGGATCAATAATATAACCCTGGTGACCCCGCACCTGCGAACATCCGGCAAGCGCCAGACTTCCGGCCACAATTCCGGCCAGTGCAAGACGTGATCTCAAGGTCTTGGCAGTTTGGCTAGTCATCAGTCATATTCTCCAGCAGAGATGCATGTGCAACCGGACTTCCGGAGCAATTTCCCAAAGCCCATTGCATCTTGTAAGACAAATATCAATATGCCCTGTACACAGACTTAACATAGACTGTCACAATATCTGCGGCAACAGAGGTGTTTCGCCGAAAACACCCGTCGCACAGCATTGAAAGCCCGTTTGAAAACATGTCCCTGCTGAATAGATTATTTTCTCGCGAAAACCCGAACATCGTGATGCAGCCGCTTTACGACGCGATCATTGGCGAAGGCCGCCAACCTGGTTGGTACGAGGCCGGGGGCGTGCCGGACACATTGGACGGGCGATTTGACATGATTGCCGCCATTTTCAGCCTTGTCGTGCTTCGTCTGGAACAGGACAATGATACCGAACAGCAAATCGCCTGGCTGACCGAGCATTTCGTCCGCGACATGGATGGACAGCTCCGCCAGATCGGTATTGGCGACATGGTCGTGGGCAAGCATGTTGGCAAGATGATGGGCGCTCTCGGCGGACGTCTGGGAGCTTATCGCGATGCATTTGCCGGTCGTCTGGAACTTGGAGACGTGCTGACACGAAATCTGTATCGGGACGAAGCACCAGGCGCAGAAGAAATGACATTCACCACAGCGGGGCTGCGCAAATTTCATGATGAGCTATCCACCAGTGATACAAATGCTGTGCTGGCTGGCAACATTCCGGAGACTGTCCGGGCATGACCGAGCAACCGCCTGAATTTTGCCGGATCGTCAAACTATCTGACCTCGGCGGTGCGCCACTCGCCGGGGAAGCAACTGCGAGCGATGAGGAATGTGCTGCCCTTGCCAAACGCTTTGATTTGCCCGGGATTGAGTCTCTTTCCGCAAGCTATGAACTGCTTTCCGAAACGGACCGTCTCAGCTTTACCGGAAGGCTTGAATCCCGTCTGACCCAATCATGCGCCATCAGCGGAGAAGATATTCCCGTTACCATTTCCGAAGATTTCGCCATCGCTTTTGTTGAGATAGGGGACATCCGGAATAACGAAGAACCGGAAGTCGAGCTGGAGTCAGAAGACTGCGATGTCCTCGAATATTCGAATAACCGTGTCGATGTTGGAGAAGCGCTGGCGCAAACCCTGTTTCTGGCGCTCGATCCCTATCCCCAAGGTCCCAATGCGGACAAGACGCGCCATTCTGGCGAACTCAAAACCGAGGAAGAAGCCGGGCCATTCGCAGCCCTCGCTGCACTTAAGGACAAGCTCGGCTAACCTGGTTACTTCGTGCCTTTGTCGCTTTGCGCGGCAGCGGTCAGTTTCTTTTTCAAATTGTTGAGCCGGGTCGTGTTGGTGATCTTCGTGCCCAGCAGATCCGTAAGGTAGAATGTATCGACCGCCCGCTCGCCATAGGTGGCGATATGGGCGCTGTGCACTGTCACCTTGGACTCAAACAGGGCATAAGCCAGTTCGTTGAGCAAGGCCGGTCGATCCTGTGCGTTGACCTCTATGACGGTGAAGCGGTTCGAAGCGTCATTGTCGACCATTGCTACGGGCGTGATCGTGAATGCTCCCGCACGAGAATGAGCCAGCGGTCGGGCATCCAGTTTGACGGACAGTTTGTTGCGGTTGGCGAGCGCGTCTTCAACCGCTTTTTTCAGTCGTTCCAGCTGAAGCTCGTCTGCAAACGGCTTGCCGTTCTGATCCTGGACGAGGAAATTGTCGAGCGCCATGCCATCCCGGGTTGTATGGATGCGCGCATCGATAATATTTCCGCCCGCGACGTGAATGCCTCCGGCAATCCGGTAGAACAGGCCGGGATGGTCTGCTGCGTAGATTGTGACCAGTGTGGCACCACGTTCCGGATAGGCTTCCGCCGCAATCGCCAGATTGTCATCACCCGCATCGAGCATCAATCGCGCATTATGGGCTATGATGTCGTCTGATTCCGCAATCCAGTAAGGGTCTGGCAAACGCTTGGAAAACTTGACAAATTTTGCTTTGCTTAGATTGAGAGACTCCTGGAGCGCAGCTTTCTTCTCCAGAATGCGCTCGTCACGGCCACGCTGCTTGTGGCCCAGTCTCAGCATTTCCTCGGAAGCTTCGAACAAATCTGTCAGCAGCTGGCGTTTCCAGCTGTTCCATACACCGGGCCCGACCGCGCGGATATCGACTACTGTTAGTACGGTCAGGAGCCGCAGCCTCTCGATGCTTTTGACCTGACTGACAAAATCCTGAATGGTTTTGAAATCTGAAAGGTCGCGCTTGAAAGCCATGGCAGACATCAGCAGGTGATGACGGACCAGCCAGGCAACCAATTCGGTTTCATGCGGCTGCAGACCCAGGCGCGGGCAGAGCTTCAACGCGACTTCGGCACCCAGCACGCTGTGATCACCGCCTCTTCCCTTGGCAATATCGTGCAACAGCGTTGCCACGAACAACACCCGGCGGTTCTGCAGCTTTTTCATGGTTTCGGTCGAATTGGGATGGTCTTCGACCAGTGCACCCTTGCCGATTTTGGAGAGCAAGCCAATCGCGCGAATACTGTGCTCGTCGACCGTATAGTGATGATACATGTCGAATTGCATCTGCGCCACGACACGCCCGAAATCAGGAATGAAGCGGCCGAAAATCGAGGCCTCGTTCATCCAGCGCAACACCAGCTCCGGATCCCTAGGCGAACAGAGCACGTCGAGAAACAGCTTGTTTGCTCGCCGGTCCTTGCGGATCCTGTTGGTGATCAGTTTCGCATCCCGCCGCGCGGCGCGCATGGCGAGCGGGTGGATCTCCAGCTCATGCTTGTCCGCGAGGTGGAACATTTCGATCA
>JBCBZY010000058.1:0-11232 GCA_039815115.1 Pseudomonadota bacterium
CCAGATTGAGCCGGCGCGAGCGGGCTCGCTGACATCCCCCAATATTCCAAGAGAGGAAAATCCATGTCCAATTCACTGATCAAGGCCACTGCCGCCGCTGCTGCTCTCGCTGCTGCCGCGACCATCGCCGTATCCCCCACCACGGCCGTAGCCCAGGGTGCCAAGGAAAAATGTTTCGGCATCGCGCTGAAAGGCAAGAATGACTGTGCCGCCGGACCAGGCACCAGCTGTGCCGGTACATCCACTGCCGACTATCAGGGCAATGCCTGGAAATATGTCGCCAAGGGTAGCTGCGTCAAAGCCGGTGGTTCGCTGACCGCCAAAAAAGGCAACAAGAAGCCGGTTCCCCAGCGCGGCTAAGCCTTATGACCTTTGGCAAAACTCTGGTGCGAAACCGGGTTTTGCGATAGGTTTTGCGGATGTTACCCAACGCCCAGCCTCAAATTTCGGTCTGTTTGCTATGTTAGCACCCATGTTGCCCTCCCTCCCTCCATCAGGTGGCATTGGTCTGAAGTCGGTACATTTTCATGATGTGCTGAGTGAAGAAGACGGAGCGAAACACCCCGGATGGGTCGAAGTGCATCCGCAAAACTACTTCGGGGACGGCGGTCCGCTGCATCGCTGGCTGACCGCCATCTCCGGAGTTTATCCCCTCAGCCTGCACAGCGTCGGGCTATCGCTGGGTTCCGCTGAAGGGCTCAACACCGATGATCTGGAAAAGATCGCGGACCTATGCGATCGCTATCAGCCGGCCATGGTCTCCGACCATCTCAGCTGGAGCGGCAATGCCCATGACCGCTATCCCGATCTCCTCCCGATCCCCTACACACAGGAATCGCTGGACCATTTCAGCACCCAGATTGCCCGCGTGCAGGACCGGCTGCAACGCCCGATCCTGATCGAAAACCCCTCCCGCTATCTCAGCTACCGCGATGACGAGATGAGCGAGACAGACTTTATTTCTGCGCTTTGCCGCCAGGCCGGTTGCGGTTTGCTGTTCGATATCAACAATGTCGAGGTCACGGCGACCAATGTGGGGCTCGACATGGCAGCCTATGTCGATGCGATTGATCCCGATATTGTCGGGGAAATGCATCTCGCCGGCCATGCCCGCGAGGATCACGCATCCGGACCGCTGCTGATTGATGACCACGGGTCGATTGTCAGTGACGTGACCTGGCAGCTTTATCAGCGGTTCATCAAACGTGCCGGGCCGAAACCGACCCTGATTGAATGGGATACCGACATTCCGGAATATGACGTGCTGATGGCCGAAGTCGGCAAGGTCGAAGCCATATTGCGCGATCACCCCGGCGAAGAGCGACCACATGCCCTCGCTGGCTGAAGGCCAGAACCGGTTCATGGCCTGCCTGCAAAAGGGGCCGGGTCATTTCCCGTCCGATCTGTTTTCCGAAAGCGATGACCGCGCGTTGCTCGGCCTCAAGGCCCACGCCAATACCGTCTCCCACGCCCGGCTCGTAGCGCTGGAAGATGCTTATCCCAAATTGCATGACCATATGGGGCACGAGACATTTCACGCCGTCTCCCGCGAATATGTAGAGCAGGACCATATCCTGACCTGCGACATGAACAGCATTGCCCGCGACTTTCCCGATTTTCTAACCCAAAACGGACATGGAGCCAGCGAAACCGATCTCGCCCGGGTCGAATGGAGCTGGATCGAGAGTTATAACAGCGCCGAAGCTCCGCCCCTCGTGCTGGAGGATATTGCGACCCTCGCGGAAGACCATTTGCTGGCCTTTCCGATCGACGCACATCCCGCCATGCGCCTGATCCGGCTAACCGGCCCTCTGTCTCCAGAGCTGTCAGAACTGGGCGAGGAGACCCCTCCCACGCTCATCATCGCGCGACCTGAAGCCGAAGTCCTGTTCCATCCTGTTGATGCCATAAGTGCTGATATTGCAGAAAAAATTGCAAATATTTCAACTATGGGTAACCTTTTGTCGCTGGCCATCGAACTGGGTGATGAAACCAGTGCCATGGACCGGATCATTCACCTGATCCGGGCCGGCACAATGACACAGAGAAAACAGGACCAAGACAATGATGAAACTGATCAACAGAGCCATTAATATGGTGAGCGGGGCGGTCCCCGAGGCCATAGCCCTGCTCTTCACCCGCGTTGCCCTTGCCGGCATTTTCTGGCGTTCGGCCCGCACCAAGGTCGAGGAAGGCACCTGGCTGCAAATGAGCGACACCACCGTATTTCTGTTTCAGGAAGAATATGGCATGCCATTTCCTGAAATTACCGGCCTGATCGCCACCTATGCCGAGCATTTTCTGCCGATCCTCGTGGTTCTCGGACTGTTCACCCGCGTCGGCGCTGCCGGATTGCTGGTGATGACGCTGGTTATCCAGTTTTTCGTTTATCCCGATGCCTGGTGGGTCACCCATATCGTCTGGGTTGCACTGGCCGGCATATTGATTGTGCGCGGTGGAGGTCTGTTCTCCGTCGACCGTCTGCTTGGACACAAGTTCGGCTGATGATCAGGTTGGGTGCAAATCACGAGATGTTGTACCCCTGCGAAAGCAGGGGCCCATCTCCCGACCTTGCACCTAAAGGGGAACGCGGGAGTTGGACTCCTGCCTTCGCAGGAGTACCAAGCTGATGATTGCAAACGAAGAAACATTGCGCCACTTGATGGTCAAGGCCCAGGCCGGCGACAAGCAATGCTATTCGAGCCTGCTGATGGAAAGCGAGAAATGGCTCCGACGCTATTTTGCGCGCAAGATCAATCCATCCGCGATTGATGATCTGGTGCAGGAAACCCTGATCTCGCTCCATCGCAAGCGGGCCAGCTATGATCCGACCAAGGCGTTTCTGCCCTGGCTCGCGGCCATTGGCCGGTATCGCTGGATCGACAGTCTGCGCAAGATTTATCGCCACGAACATGGCGAGCTGCATGAAGAGATGGTTGCCGATCCGCAGGAAGAAACTGTCTCCGCCAAGGTCAGTCTGGAACGCCTGCTCGGGATGATCCCGGAGCGCCAGGCGGATGTCATTGCCAAAGTGAAAATCGAAGGCCTCAGCATTGCCGAAGCCGCTGCCATGACCGGGCAGTCCGAATCCCTGGTCAAAGTCAATATCCATCGGGGGCTCAAAAAGATGAGCGCCCTAATCGAGAGTGAATGAAATGAGTAATATAGCCAACAGCCTGATTGATGACCTGGTCGACGACCTGTCCCCGGTCCGTTCGCTGAAACCGTCCGGCGGAATGGCCCTGGCCGCAGCCCTGACCATGCTGGCCTGCGCTTCTGTCGCCTGGTTTCTGGGCGTGCGCAATGATCTCGCCATGGGCATGGCGGACGAGATGTTCTTCCTGCGCAGCGGTGTTCTGCTGATGCTGGGCGTGGCGACGGCCTATTCGGCGGTCAACCTGGCCCGGCCCGGTGTAGGCAATCTCAACCGCGGCTGGATCTGGGCGCTGGCGACCGCTGCCCTGTTCCCTTTGACGGCAGCAATCATGAGCGCGATCAACACGCCGCCGGTTGAAGCCCTGCGTCCTTCGGAAGGCCTCCGCTGCCTGACCGTCAGCGGCATGTCCGCGCTGCTTATCGGCACCGGCCTCACCATGTGGCTGCGCCAGGGTGCACCGACATCGCCGGAACGCGCCGGCTGGCTGATCGGCATTGCGTCCGGGGCCCTGGGAGCCGCGGCCTATAATATTTTCTGCCCGTTCAATGACATTTATTATATCGGCCTGTGGTTCACGCTGCCGGTCCTCGTCAGTGCTCTTGTTGGCCGGATCGTCATCCCGCGGCTTATCCGCTGGTAATTTCGGCAAACCCTACCCATATTGATGCGGCGGGCCGGAAACGGTCCGCCGCATTTTTTGGAGATAGATGACGATGCAATTTGCCCGGGCTGCATGGAAATTTCTGGTGGCGATCAAGGATGGCCTTGTTCTGATCGCCATGTTGCTGTTTTTTGCGGCGCTTTACGCTGCGCTTTCTGCCCGGCCCAATGTCGCGGCGATCAGCGAAGGGGCGTTGCTGCTCGACCTCAACGGCGTCATCGTCGAAGAGCCTGCCCGGCCTGATTTTGCCAGCTTCCTGACCGGTAATCAAAATGACGTGACCGAATATCGCCTGCGCGACGTGGTCCGCGCGATAGACGCATCGGCCACTGATGACCGGGTCAAGGCCATCGTCCTCGACCTGAGCCTGTTCATGGGCAGCGGCCAGACCAGCCTCACAGCTGTCGGCGAAGCGCTGACCCGCGCCAAAGAGGCAGGCAAGCCGATCTATGCCTTTGCGAATTTCTACAGCGATGATTCCTATCAGCTGGCAGCCCATGCCGACGAAATCTGGATGGACCCGATGGGCGGGATCATTTTCGCCGGACCAGGTGGCAACCGGCTTTATTACAAGAACCTGATCGACCAGCTCGGCATCACCGCACATGTCTACCGGGTTGGAACTTACAAAAGCGCCGTCGAACCCTATTTGCGCAGTGACCAGTCCCCCGAGGCGAAAGAAGCTTCGGCAGCCCTTTATGCCGTGCTCTGGGACAGCTGGGTGGCCGAAGTCAAAAAGGCCCGCCCGGACGCCAATGTCGAGCCATTTGCCCGGGAACCCGCCGCGATGATCGAGGCCGCCGGCGGCGACTATGCGGCACTGGCAACGGCCCAGAACCTGGTCGACAAGATCGGTGACCGGGTCGCTTTCGGCCGCTTTGTGGCCGAGCAGGTCGGAACCGACCAGACACCCTCACCCGATGATTTCAAGGCGATTGCCTATGACAATTATGTCGCGGCCAATCCGCTTCCGACCAATGGTGACGCGATTGGCGTGGTGACCGTCGCCGGAGAAATTGTCAGCGGCGACGCCGGACCCGGCATTGGTGCCAGCGGCCGGATATCGGAGCAGATTTACAAGGCGCTGGAGGCCGACGAGATCAAGGCGCTGGTCATCCGGGTCAATTCGCCTGGCGGCTCGGCCTTCGCCAGCGAGGAAATCCGTCTCGCGATCGAGGATTTTCGGAAAAAGGATATTCCGGTTGTCATCTCAATGGCCGATGTGGCCGCGAGCGGCGGCTACTGGATCGCCGCAGCGGGCGATCATATCATGGCCGAACCAGACACCATTACCGGATCGATTGGCGTCTTCGCAGTCCTGCCCAGTTTTGAAAAAGCGCTCGGGAAATGGGGCGTGACCGCCGATGGCGTCCAAACCACGCCACTGTCCGGAGAACCCAATTTTGTCGGCGGCTTCAGCGACGACCTGAACACCGTTCTGCAGTCCGGTGTCGAAAACAGCTATAGCGACTTTCTCGGACTGGTGGCAAAGGCGCGCAGCAAGACGCCCGAACAGATCGACGAAATCGGACAGGGTCGGGTCTGGGATGGCGGCACCGCGCGTCAGCTAGGACTGGTCGACAGTTTTGGCGGGCTGGATGATGCCCTGAAAGAAGCCGCGAAACGCGCTGGCCTCGAGGAAGGCGATTACCACGCCAAATATCTGGAAGAGCCGCTAAGCTTCGGCTGGTGGGCGCTGGACGGCCTGCCCTTTGCCGAAGACCGCGAACGGGCACCGGTCAACGGGATTTTCGGATGGGTGGCCCAGGAACAGCAGCGACTGTTTTTTCAGGCACTGAATAGCGCACAGGGACTGATGGCGCGGCAGGATGTACAGGCGTTGTGCCTCGAATGCGGACCGGTCAATCCGGCTGCCGGCTATCGCCAGGATATCAGCCTGTTCGACTTGCTGAAAAGCTATTCGCCGTCCGCCGCGCCGCGGTAGACCGGGAGCGCCAGACCCTTGACAATCGCCAGGGCCCGCAAGGCAAATCCGGCGGTGAAGGCAATGCCGGCAGCGACTATGCCCGCCATCCCGGTCTGTGTTAGCGCAACGAAAGAAAAGGCCGACAACGCTCCCGCTGTGACATAAAGTTCCGGGCGAATGATGATCGACGGCTCACCCGCGAGCAGGTCCCTTATCACCCCGCCGACACAGGCCGTAATGATTCCCATGATTGCTGCCGGTACCGGATCAATCCCGAGCTGCATGGCCTTGGCCGCGCCGAATACCGAATAGGCCGCCAGTCCCATGGCATCAAACCAGTCCACGGCGCCTGCCCGCCAGATCTTTACCGGGGTAATCCAGATGATCAGCGCGATGGCGAGGCACAGGATTGGCACCCGGCTGTCCTGCACCCAGAAGACTGGCGCCCCGATCAGCAAATCGCGAACGGTGCCGCCACCGACGCCCGTGACCAGCGCGAAAAAGGCAAAGGTGACGAGCGTCTGTCCCTTGCGCGCCGCCACCAGGGCGCCCGAGATGGCAAATACCGCAATCCCGAACAGATCGAGCCAGCCCAGCAGGCCAAAGAGAAAATCGCTGTTCAAGTGGCTGCCCCACCGGTTTGGGACCGCCTTTTCCGGCGGCGCGTGAACAGCATCACGAACCCGATCATGGAGCCGAACAAGGCGAGTGCCGCCGACCCGATCAGGATCGGATGGCTGGTGTCCTCGCGGGTCTGCAGGTCCATGATGTGCAGACCCCACATAAAGTCAAATGCCCGCCAGAACCGGGTACGGACCGCCAGCGCTTCGCCCGTATCGGCATTGATATAGACATTGGTGCCATCGGCAAAGCGTACCTGCCAGGAGGGAATCTCCCGGCGCAGATCGGCGGGAGATGCGTCCGCGGCGAACAATCGGGTCGAAACAATTTCCTCATCGGGAAGATACAAACGTTCCGCCGCCTCGCGCGCCGTGTCACGGGTCACGAAGGGCAGGACCGCACCGGACGTGGCGCTATATCGGGCCGTATCACCGCTTGCGTAAGTTACGATCCAGACCGGCATCTCCGCCTGTTGAATCAGTTTCGCCCCGGTCACATCATTGCCATTATCAGCAAACAGCACGATGTTCTCGTAGGACAGGACAAGGCTCTCCGCCTCTGCCCGCAAATGGGTCCCACGCACTTCCTCGATCGGCCGCGCAACCATGAACAGTCCGCTCGCGGTCCACAGGATCAGCGGCACGCCGATCAGCCAGCCGAGCCAGATATGCCATTTGTAAAACAGTCGATGTTTCATGAGAATCCCGCGCCTCGCTCTCCGCAAACCGCGATAGCGGTTCAGACGCGCCAATTCATCTCTTTCTTTGTGTCCCCTGCATTTTCACTGCCGTTTCCGGTCGCGCCGCCGTCAGTTGCCGCCGGATGATTGCATCAGGGCGATCAGGGCGCTGTAATAGCGCACGAGGGACAGTTCGGGGTCGACGGCGGCAATCACCTCAAGACCGTATCGAAACGCATTGCCGCCGGTCATGAACAGGACCATCCCGTCTCCGCTTTCGGTGTCAAACCAGACCTGGGCATGTTCGGCAAAATCATTGCCGCCGTGATTGAGGACGGTTTGCCCTTCATGTTCGAATATGGCCCAGCCGAGACCATAGCCAAACCGGTCCGGACAGAAGGAGATATTGGGGGAACAGTCATAGCCCATGTCACGCTTTGACCCGGAAGACAGCATGCGCTGCCTTTCGGCGACCAGTGTCTCCGGCAGTCCTTGTTCGGCGATGATCGCTGACAGCAGCGCGGCATATCCTGGAACGGTCGCATACATATTGTCCGCTGCGCTATAATCGGACCGTTCAATAATCGATCCTCCCTGGGACCGGCGGAACGCATCCTGCCACTCGCCATCCTTGTCGATGCCTCGCGTTACCGACTCCTCGACATCCGCACTGCGACCCACACTGACTCCGGTTATGCCAAGCGGGGACAGAAGTTCGGCCTCGACCAGTTCCGGATAGGTCTTGCCGAAGCGCTGCTCGAGATAGCGCATCAGGATTTCGATGCCCGCGCCGGAATAGCTGATCTGACCGTCCCCGGGTTCGCCGAGAAAAGCGAGCTGCCCGTCCTCATAATTGCTCGGCCAGTTTTTGAGTGTTGTCTGGTGGGACAAGATGATGCGCGGCGTCAAAAGCGCATAGCGCGGATCGTCGGCCAGATCGGGATGGCGATAATGGGCACTGACCGGGTCATCCAGTCCCATGGCGTCCCGCGCGACCAGCCGCAAGACGGTTTCGGCGATCAGCGTCTTGGCCACCGATGCCGTATTGAACCAGTGCTTCTCACTGACCGGAACGCCCGGCTCCGCTTCACCAGCGTAGAGCGTGTGAACCAGAGCGCCGTCACGGATCACGCCGATGCCGATGCCGCCCACATTGGCGTTTTCCGCAACTTTGTTCATCGTCGCCTGAAGGGCAACCGTATCGACAGGAGCCGGTTCAGACTTGTCTTTTGCAAAGGCTGTCGGTGTGGCGAGGACCATGCTTCCGGACAAGAACATGGTCGCGATCGTTTTCAGGAATTTCACAAGGATCTCCATCTTGGTGAGTTACTGTAGTAGAACACCAAGATGGTAACAGGTCAAGGTCCGCTTTTTCGGTCAGCCTTTCAGCAGCGCTCCGATCTGCCCGGCGGCGGCGATGGTCTGAAAGTCCTGCAACTTGTCGCCGATCACTTGCATTCCCACCGGCATGTCATCGACCGTACCGACAGGCAGTACCGTCGAAGGCAGGCCGGGGAAAGTCACGATGCCCGCCCATGCCAGTTGCGGAGCAGAGGGCAGCTTTTCGCCATCCACGGCAATGTCACTCTGAAATATCTGGCCTTCATGATGCGGGAAGGCCGGGGTGGCACTCACCGGCGCGAGAACAAAATCAAATGTGCCGAACAGGTCTCGCCACTGGCGGGTAATACGCGCCTGAATGTCGCACAGATCGAACCAGTCGCGAACCGTTGCCTGCGTGCCATCCGGTGCTGGCAGCCCTCCGGCCATCGCGATATTGAGCATCTTGAGGTAGCTTTCGTGCGACTGTTCGAGATCGGGGACCAGTTCGCTCCGTCGTTCCACTTGTCCGCCCGCATCTTCTATTGTGCTGGCGACCCTGTCGAGTTCGGCGCGATAGGCACTCGCACATCCCGTCATCGGCTGCTCGTCGACCAGCAGAAATCTGGTGCCCTTGATCTGCACATCCCGGCGTTCGAGCGGATGATCGAGCGTCACATCCAGCAATGTCGCGAGATCTTCCGCCGAGCGCGCCAGCGGACCGCAGACCGACAGGGCCGGGCGCGCGGAATCGGTACCCGGATAGCTATGCCCTTCCAGAGTGATGACATCGAAGGTCGGCTTGTGCCCCCAGATCCCGCAATAATGGGCCGGTACTCGGATCGATCCGCCAATATCGCTGCCAAATTCACACGGCACCATGCCCGCCGCAACTGCCGCCGCACCACCGCCCGAGGATCCGCCCGGCGTCCGGCCAGGATCATGCGGATTGTTTGTCCGGCCATAGACCGGGTTGTTCGATTGCCAGTCGGCGAGCTCGGGCGGGACATTGGTCTTGCCCAGAATCACCGCGCCGGCGCGCTTGAGGCGCTGCACAACCATGGCATCGGAATCGGCAATATTGTTCCGCGCATGTTCGAGGCCCCAGGTTGACGGCTGGCCCGTCAGATTGAAGCTTTCCTTCACCGTCATCGGGACTCCGAAAAGCGGCTGGTTTGCGCCGGGTCCCGTTTCATCCAGCCGCTTCGCCGCTGCGCGCGCGCTTTCAAAGTCGCGCACAACCAAGGCGTTGATCGGATCATTCAATGTCTCGATTCGCGCGATGGCGGCCTCGGTGGCATCCACGGCAGTCAACTTGCCAGCCTGGATATCTGCGGCCGTTTCCGTAGCCGTTTGCTCGTTGGTCAGTGATGGAATGGACATTCGCTCTCCCGTGCTCCTGCGAAGGCAGGAGCCCATCTCCTCAACCGTCCTCAAGAATTTGGCGATGGTTTACACAGGACGATAGCCGCAATCAAATTCCGTTGCGCTTCAATAGACTGGCGCGAGATGGACCCCTGCTTTCGCAGGGGTACAAGTGCCTATATATGAATCGGCTTGCCTTGCACGGCCATCGCCGCTTCCTTGACCGCTTCCGAATGGGTCGGATGCGGGTGACAGGTATAGGCGATATCCTCGCTGGTCGCGCCAAATTCCATTGCCTGGGTGATCTGCGACACCAGCGTTCCGGCGAGCGAAGAGATGATATGCGCGCCGAGTACGCGGTCGCTCTCGGCCTCCGCAATCACCTTCACATAGCCGTCGGTATCGCGGTTGGTTTTGGCCCGGCTGTTGCCCATGAACGGGAATTTGCCGACCTTGTAGGCGACGCCGCTTTCCTTCACCTGCTCCTCGGTCAAACCGATATTGGCAATTTCCGGATAGGTATAGACCACGCCCGGGATCAGGTCGTGATTGACAATACCCTGCTGGCCCGCGACAAATTCGGCTGCGGCTATGCCTTCATCTTCCGCCTTGTGCGCCAGCATCGGGCCGGGCGTGACGTCGCCAATCGCATAGACACCGGGAACCGATGTCTGGAAGTCATGCCCGACTTCGATCTGGCCGTGATCATTGGTCGACAGCCCCGCCTTCTCGAGCGCCAGCCCTTCGGTATTCGGCTTGCGGCCAATCGCGACGAGCACGACATCGGCTTCCAGTGTTTCCGCGTCACCGCCCTTTGCGGGCTCGATGGTCAGCGTGGCCTTCTTGCCCTTGACGCTGGCACCGGTGACCTTGGTCGAGGTTCTGATGTCAAAGCCCTGTTTTTTGAAAATGCGCGCGGCGTCCTTGCGGATATCGCCGTCCATGCCGGGCAGGATCTTGTCGAGATACTCCACGACCGTCACCTTGGCACCCAGTCGCAGCCAGACCGAACCCAGCTCCAGTCCGATCACCCCGCCGCCGATCACGACCATGTGGTTCGGCACCTTGGGCAGGTCGAGCGCACCGGTACTGTCGACGATGACATGCTTGCTGTTGTCGATATCCACACCGGGCAGCGGGGTCACAGACGAGCCAGTAGCGATCATGATGTTCTTCGCGGTCACGGTCTTGCTGCCGACCTTGACGCTGTTCGCGCTTTCGAACGCGGCATGGCCCTTGATCCAGTCGACCTTGTTCTTCTTGAACAGAAAGGCGATCCCGCCGGTGAGCTCGTCCACTGCCTTGGATTTTTCCGCATGCATCTGCTTCAGGTCGAGCTTCGCGCCAGTCAGCTTGACCCCGAATTTCTCGAGCGCGCCGGAATGCGCCTCGTGATAAAGTTCGGACGCATGCAGCATCGCCTTCGACGGGATGCAGCCGACATTGAGGCAGGTCCCGCCCAGCGTCTCGCGGCTTTCCACACAGGCGGTTTTCAATCCCAG
>JBCBZY010000311.1:0-3386 GCA_039815115.1 Pseudomonadota bacterium
CATCCGGCCCAAATTGAACTTTCCCCTGTTCCTCCTGCTGGCGCAGATCGGATCGGGTACAGAAACAGGGATAGACCATTCCTATCGCAATCAGCCTGTCCAGCGCCGCGCGATAGGCGTCAAAGCGACGGGACTGGAACAGGACGTCGCCGTCAAAGTCCAGCCCCAGCCAGTCGAGATCAGCCAGTATCGCCTCGACATATTCCTCCCGGCATCTTTGTGTGTCGATATCCTCGATACGCAGCAGGACCGTCCCGCCTTGCGACCGGGCGAAGTCATGGGCCATGACAGCTGCAAAAGCGTGGCCCAGATGCAACAACCCGTTGGGGCTGGGCGCGAAACGGACCACCACATCTTGCTTCATATAGACTCTTGACGCAGCGCGCGTGATAATGTTGTCATACGCAGGAGTGTAATGACCATGTCATGTTCTTGCGGATAAAAGAGCCGACAGTCAAAGGGAGCAGGGAATTTATGTATCATCCGGACCTGGTTCGTCACCCGGAAAATTGCCCGTCACTGGTTTTGAATGCGGACTATACTCCGCTGTCCTACTATCCGTTAAGCCTGTGGCCCTGGCAAACCGCCATCAAGGCGGTATTCCTCGACCGGGTCGACATTATTTCCAGTTATGAGCGCGAAGTGCACAGCCCGAGTGTGGACATGAAAATTCCGTCGGTCATCGCCCTCAAAAACTATGTCAAACCTTCCGAATATCCAGCCTTCACCCGTTTCAACCTGTTCCTGCGGGACCGGTTCACCTGCCAATATTGCGGATCGGAAGACAATCTCACATTCGATCATGTCGTGCCACGCCGGCAAAAAGGCCGGACGACCTGGGAGAATGTCGCAACCGCCTGCCTGCCCTGCAACCTCAAGAAAGGCGGGCGCACGCCGAGGGAAGCGCACATGAATCTGGCCAAACAGCCGATCAAGCCGACCAGCTGGCAATTGCAGGAACACGGCCGGGCCTTTCCGCCGAATTTCCTGCACGAAACGTGGCATGACTGGCTCTACTGGGACATCGAACTAGAAGGCTAGCTCAACTGCCGCGGGAAAATGGCGAATTTCTTCTATATTCCCGTGGAAGACCGGTTCATCCTATTTTCGACAGTATCACTCCTGTGATCAGGCGCTAATATTGGATAGTTTTTGTTGCAAATCATGATGTTTTGACATAATTAAATTACAATATTGCGGGGCCACATAAAATATTCAATGATCATCCGGACAGGCATGCTAGAAGTGGCCAGAAGGTCAAATGGCCTGTGAACTCGGACAGAAACAGCGCAAAACACTCTCTGTTATATCCCTCCCCGGGAAGCTGCAATGATCGCGCGGCTCAATTGATCCGGATGGATATAGGAAACGGGGAAAGATGAAATGAAAAATCCAGACAAGACAAGCCCCGCTCCCAATACCATTTCCGATCTTGATTCTGCGGATCCGATCAAGGATCTGGCCAAGGTGGTTTTGAGTCAAAACCGCAAGCGAGGGCTGTTCCTGCCACAGCTCGAGTGGGGAGAACCCAGCTGGTATGTAATGCTCGATCTGTTTGTTGCCGAGATTGAACAGCTGGATACGTCGCATGCTGCCATTGCCCACCGGAACAATATTCCGCCGTCATCGGCGCGCCGCTATATCGCCCTGATGGTCGATCGCGGCTTGCTGGAGCAGGCATCTTCCGACACGCCCGGGCAAGAACAGGGCATGCGCCTGACAAGATCGGCAAAACACGGCCTCGTGTCCTGGATCCGGAATGTCATGAGTTCCATGGCGCGCGAATTCTGATTTTATTCCCGCGCTTTGTTTCCGGCATGGCACATCAGCCCGTCGCGGGATGAGGGCACGAGATCCCTGCCATTCATGGGCTTGACGAAGGCGGCTCCCGTCCGCAACAGCACAGGGATATTCCGTCAAAGCCCCGTGAACTGGACCCGATAATTGGACAACAGGGAAATTTTCCACTTTCTTTCCGAAACACTGAACGCAGGCCAGCGCTGCGTGCTGGTCACGGTCGCCAGCGTATCCGGCTCGTCGATGCGCGATCCGGGGGCCCATATGGCGGTGTGCGCAGACGGGCGCTTCACCGGTTCGCTTTCCGGCGGTTGCATCGAAGCCGCAGTCGTGGCGGAGGCCCTGAACACGCTGACCGAAGGCTGCCCGCGCATGGTCCGTTTCGGGGAGGGTTCGCCCTATCTGGACATACGCCTCCCTTGTGGTGGTGGGCTGGACATTCATTTCTTTCCGCTGGACAGGGACGAGCTGGTGGCAAGCTGCTGCGATGCGATTGTCCGTCGACGGCCTTTCGGTTTGCGATTGCCTTGCGGGGCGGGTTCGGCGGAATTTCTGCAGGAAGCTGGAGAAACGACCTGGCACCGGGATCAGAATGTTGTGGAAGTCGCTCATTGGCCTGCGCCGAAGTTGCTGATCATCGGTCACGGCGCTGCCAGCGTCCGGGTCGCTCGCATGGGCGCGGGCATGAAAATGGATGTCGCCTTTCTTTCTTCCGACGAGCAGCTTGTAGCAGAACTTTCGCGTGACGGATTTGATACTCACCTGCTCAAGACGCCTCAGGATGTTTCGCAGCTCAAGGGCGACCGCTGGACCGCGATGATTTTCATGTTCCACGACCATGACTGGGAAGGTCATCTGATGCGTCATGCCCTCGACCTGCCCCATTTCTATTTCGGTGCGATGGGTGGCAGACAGGCCCATGCCCTTCGCATGGAGACGCTGGCAGCGCTTGGAGCGACTGCTGACCAGATCGCCTCCATTCACGCGCCGATCGGCCTTTTCCACTCCTCGCGCGACCCCGATACGCTGGCGCTGTCCGTCGTCGCGGAGGTCACGGCGGAATATCATCGCGCCATGCCTCGTTCCAAACGCGGTGAGTGACAATTTTGTCAGGGGCGACTGCCGACAATCTGCTGGTCAATCCCGCCATTTCCGCCTATAAGTTGCAGATTGCCATGCAAACAAGGTGAGCAAAACCTCATGATCAAGCTGAATGTTAACGGGACCCCGCAGGAGGTCGACGTCGATCCCAACACACCCATTCTCTGGGTTGTCCGGGAAAATCTCAAAATGACCGGCACCAAATTTGGCTGCGGCATTGCGCAATGCGGCGCCTGTACGGTGCATCTCGATGGCAAGCCCGTGCGTAGCTGCTCAACCCCCGTCTCTGCTGCCGATGGCAAGGCGATCACCACAATCGAAGGTCTGGCGGCCGAAGACGGGACACTGACCAACGTCCAGCAGGCCTGGATTTCAGAGCAGGTCCCGCAATGGGGTTATTGTCAGTCCGGACAGATCATGTCGGCGATGGCCCTGCTCAAGAATAATCCCAATCCCAGCGACGACCAGATCGATGCTGCGATGAAGGG
>JBCBZY010000276.1:0-3937 GCA_039815115.1 Pseudomonadota bacterium
GGCTGCCGTGGGTCTGTTCGCTCTGCTGTTCGGCATATTCATGATCATCAGTCCGCTGGACTGGTACACCGCGATTCCGACGGTCATCACGACGGGGCCGCCCAACAAGCATTTTATTCGCGATATCGGCATTGCCTATTCCACCTGCGGGATCATTCTTCTCTATGCGAGCGTGAATATTCACATGCGCTGGCTGGCGGCCTTTGCCGGGAGCTTGTGGCTCGCGCTGCACGGTATCCTGCATATCTACGAAGTGTCGGTGGGGATTTGCTCGCCCGACATATTCTGGGCGGATGCACCGGGCGTGCTGGGCCCGCCGCTTCTCGTCTATATGGCGCTGATCATCCTGTTCGTCCGGCAGCGGGTGGCGCCGGCGGGTATTCCCAATTCCGTTTTTCTGAGCGCCGTCGACCGGATCACGCCGGACGAAAGCGCCTATGTCCACGAGATTGCTGCGGCTCCGGGCCGGGCGCTGGAGAAATTCAAGCATTTCATGCCGGCCAGCAATCACCGGACAGAAGCGTCGGCGGAATTGCTCGCGGCCGCCCGGATCGGGGCGGTGCTGGCAGAGGATTGCGGTCCTTGTGTGATAACTGCGGCCGAAGGAGCACTGGCAGACCATGTCGATCGGGATCTGGTCAATCGCATGCTGCAGGGTGATTTGTCCGGCGACCTGCAAACGGCCTTTGCATTTGGTCAAGCCATGGCCTGTCAGTCGGAAGAGGCTTTCTCGCTGGGAGACAGTATCGAGCAACATCATGGCCGAGCGGTCCGGCTGGAACTGGCCATGGCGGCGGCTACGGTACGCGTTTATCCGGCGATGAAGCGGGGACTTGGCCTGTCGCGCGCCTGTTCGCTGACGCCCCTGCAAGTTTGATTGCCCACCGCGGGATTGCTCGCTAGAGCAGGGTCGGACCTCGACAGGAAAGACCGCACATGCCCGATTTTGAAACCGATTATCTCGTTGTGGGCAGTGGTGCTGTCGGCATGGCTTTTGCCGATACGATACTCGATGAGAGCGATGCACATGTGACGATTGTAGATCGGCACGGCAAGCCCGGGGGACACTGGAATGATGCGTACCCCTTTGTCGCCTTGCATCAGCCTTCAGCATTTTACGGCGTGAATTCGACGGAACTGGGCAGCGGGCAAATCGATCAGAGTGGTCCGAACAAGGGGTATTTCGAATTGGCGACCGGAACCGAAGTCAGCGCCTATTTCGATCATGTCATGCAAAAGAAATTCCTGCCCTCGGGGCGCGTCAAATATTTTCCGATGAGCGATTATCGCGGTGACGGAAAATTTGTCTCGCTGTTGTCCGGAGAAGAAACAACAGTTGGTATCCGCCGCAAAACTGTCGATTCCACCTATTACGGAACGACCGTGCCTTCCACCCACACGCCGAAATTCGATATTGCTGATGATGCCCGCTTCATTCCGCCCAATGACCTGCCGCGGCTATGGCAGTCGCGCGAACCGCGACCGGACAAATATGTGATTGTCGGTGCGGGGAAAACCGCGATGGATGTCGGTGTCTGGCTGCTGCGGTCGGGCGCGGACCCGGAGGATATCATCTGGGTCTGCCCTCGCGACAGCTGGATTATCAATCGCAATGCCACACAGCCGGGCAGCGAGTTTTTCCATCAGACTATCGGCGGCCAGCGGGACATCATGGCAGCAGCGGCCCAGGCCAGTGATGCGGATGACCTGTTCTCGCGTCTGGAGAAGAGCAAGGTGATGTTGCGGATCGATCCGGATGTCCGGCCGACCATGTTTCACTATGCCACGATCTCCGAGGGCGAAGTGGATATCCTCCGCAAGATCGGGAATGTCGTCCGCATGGGGCATGTGCAGTCGATTGACAGGACCGGCATGACGCTGGCCGAAGGTGCGTATCCGGTCGACGGCGACGCGCTCTACATCGATTGCACCGCAACTGCCGTCGAACGGCGACCGGCGGTCCCGCTGTTTCAGGGTGACCAGATCATCCTTCAAATGGTCCGCATTCCCCAGCCCGCCTTCAGTGCGGCGCTGTCGGCCTTTCTGGAAGTCACCTTTGATGACGACGAGACAAAGAACCGGCTCGGGGCGCCCATTCCCTTGCCGGACGGGATTGAGGATTATCCGCTGGCGACGATGACCAACATGATGAACCAGTTTCAATGGTCCCAGGACAAGACTGTCAGCAAGTGGATAAACTCCAGCCGGCTTGACGGGTTCGGCAAAATGATCTTCGGTATTTCTCCGGATGATACAGAAAAACTGGCGGTGCTTGAAGCGTTTCGCGCCCATGCGATGGGGGCCATGGGCAATCTTCCCAAGCTGATTGAACAGAATAAGGGCTGAATGATGCGACGTTTTTTCCTGCTGCTCGGATTTCTCTTGCTGACGCCGGCTACGCCAGGTCTGGCCGCCAAGGTGGATTATCCGGAAGCTCGTCCTTATGACAAGAAAGCCGAGGCATCCCTTGCAGTAGACGCGGCGCTGAAAACGGCCGGCCAATCGGGCAAGCGTGTCATTCTGGTGATGGGGGCCAACTGGTGCCACGATAGCCGCGGCCTCGCTGGCTGGTTTGAAAAGCCCCGCTTCACGGCCATGCTGAGAGAGCGATATGAACTTGTCTATGTCGATGTCGGCAAGCGGGACCGGAATATCGATATTGCCCAGCGTTTTGGTATCGAAAAAATTGTGGGAACCCCGACTGTGCTGGTCCTGTCGGCAGAAGGAGACTTGCTGAACGCCGATTCCGCGCCAACCTGGCGCAATGCCGCGAGCCGCGATGCAGATGATATCTATAACTATTTCGCCTCCTTCGAGGTGGAGTCTGCAGGACAGGCCTTAACCTCAGCCGGGAATCAGGAAAGCAGGTGAAACGTTTTTTGACCGTATTGCTCATCGTTCTGGGACTGTTTGCGGTCCTCGTCTTTTTCATGCCTTTGCGGCTTGCGGTCAGCCTGTCCGGATTGGAAGACAGCAGGTTTTCGGCCCGGGAGATTAGTGGCACCGTCTGGAACGGCCGGATTGAAGCGGCAAAAATCGGGGTTTTCGATCTCGGGGATTTGAATGCCGGCGTGCAATTTCTGCCTTTGTTGACCGGGCAGGTGAAAATCGATCTGGAGCGCCCGGCAGTCGATGGCGATGGCGGACTCAGCGCAACGCTTGGCAAGCAGGGCCCGAACCTTCTGGTGGAAGATGCCACGACTCGGCTGCAACTCGGCAGCGAACTCGCACCACTCCCTGCGTCGGATATTGATCTTGATGCAGTCAGTGTGTCCTTTGCCGATGGACGGTGCCAGTCGGCGAGCGGCAAAGTCCGGCTGTCGCTTGATGCGAATATTCCCGGTCTGGATCTCCAGCAGGGACTGCTTGGAAATGCGAAATGCGAAGACGGAGTCTTGATCCTGCCCCTGGTCAGCGGGTCCGGTATGGAAGAGCTTACCATGAAACTGGAAGGTAACGGATTTTACACGGCGCGACTGCTGCTGCGCGGCAACGAGAGCGCATGGACGCTGATCTTGCCCACGCTGGGTTTTCTCAAGACACCGGACGGCTACGCGATAAAAATTGCCGGGCAGCTGGGGCAATAGGTCAGTAGCGATAATAGGTTTTTCGCCGCCGCCGCTTGTGACCTGACAGAATTTCAAAAGCGCGCCGGATCATTTTGTAGGGCAATGCCAACAAAACGAGGAACAGCCATTTCACCACGAATGCAATCCACTGGGTGATTATCATCACCGGCGCAAACGGAAAAAAGTAGAAGCGCTTTCTGGATATGCGGGCGGCTTCCGTTTTGGGAGCAAACCGGACGAGCATTGCGGTCAGAATGAAGCTGGACAGCAGATATCCTGACAGCGTGAGCAAGATTTCGAACGGCATGCCGGCGATCCTTCGGCTGTGGCGCTCCCGTCCCCGCCGCGGTCCAACGCTGAAAATGCCC
>JBCBZY010000251.1:0-4303 GCA_039815115.1 Pseudomonadota bacterium
GAAAGCGAGATGCTTTTCGGCGGTATCGATATAGTCCTGCGCGCCCTTGTCATCATTGGAGAAATAGAACTGGTCATCCTCGCGCAGAAAGGTGAAAAACGCCTGCAGGTCGCCTTCAAAATTTACGCTCTCCCTGATCGCTTCCATCTCGCTGCGGATGCGCGCGACTTCCCTCAAACCGATATTGTGGATCTGGTCTGCGGTCAGATCCGTGGTCGTCTGGTTGGCGAGCCGGTAATTGTAAAAGGCTTCGCCATTGGGCAAATCGGACACGCCAAAGGATTCAGCCTTGCTATTCGGCAGGTCGGCTTCAAACCAGCTGATGATGCGCCGGTAGGCGGGTTGCAGCGTGTCGGTGAGCGCTGCACGCACCTCCTCCTTCAGCGCATCGGAACGCGCCGCACTGATCTTGCCATCCTTCACCAGTGCGGCCAGCTTGTTTTCCGTCGCTGTCCATAGAGCCGATGCCTCGCCATCATCAAAAGGCGCACCGGTGGTGATTTTCCGCGACTGCTCGATCACCCCTTCATAGGCGAAGCGCGGCGGCCGAGTACCTGCTGCGGCATTGGACTGGGACCGCGCGAGCAGCTGGTCCAGTGCCCGCGCGCTGCCCTTGAGCCGCGCGATAAAGGCGGTCATATCCGCTTCGCTTTCCACCCGGTGCTGGTTGATCAGGAATGTCGGGAAAAAGGACTGCTGGCCGTTAAACTGGTGCAGCACATAAGCGTTGCTGCGAAACGGCACGCCGGACTCAGCTTCGGCGAGGCGGAATTTCCACATGTCCCACGATATTCTCGCATCCGGCGAGAGCCTGGCATAATCGAAGGACCGCTCCATCTCCGCCGTCGCGTCCTGCATCCACTTCAGCTGGCGATCTGACGCCTCGACCGAAAAGTCATCAATCTGATCATAAGCGGTACGCCGTCCCAGGAAAGTCTGGGTGATCGGGCTGAAAGCGAGTTGCTCTTCAAATTTCGCATCGAACCAGGTATTGAGCCGGTCCGTTTCTGACTGGCCGGGAGCCAGAACCGAAGTGTCAGATGCGCTGGCAGTTGTGCCCGAGGTACCCGTGGTTGCGGTGCAGGCCGCCAGGCTTGCCGATGCCAGCAGGATTGCGAAAAACTTTGTCATGATGTCAGGTCCTCAGCCAATTGATTTCATTCGAAACTGCATGGCACAGAAGACAGCACGGGTAAATCGCCACAGGTGGAATCCTAGCGGCGGGCGAGTAGCCCCAGAGCAAGACCGAATGCGGCAACCAGGCCGGCGATGAGGATCAGCATCATGTCGGCTGAGCGGACATTGCCCTTCACTTGCAAACCGACCGACTCCAGCTCGACATTATCTCCTGGCCGGACGTCGACCGATATCCGCCATGTCCCAGCAGGGCGGTCGTTCAATTTCACCGGGAAAAATGTGTGAAAATAATTGGGCTGACTGGAATTGGCGTTTGCCCGGGGTCGGAACACATGTTCGACCGGCGGCAGGCCATCCCCGAAATGCAATGTCATCGGAACGGAGCGATCCGCGCTGGTACGCGTGAATCCGCGGCGAACGCCTTCAGCATCCAGAATGATCCGCACCGGCTTGTCTTCGGGCCTGATGACGGCGACCAGTTCCGGCGACGCTGCGCCCGGCTGATAAACCGTTCCTTCCGCAATTATGGCGCCGGAGAACAGCATCGCCAGCACAAATTCGCCGGCGGCTACAATCACGCCACCCGCGAATATCAGCCATCCGGCAATGGACAGGTTCACAAGTCTTCTCCGGTGCATGTTAAACGAACTTTTACGAACAACGATGTGACTGGCATTTTCCCAAAACAGAGGCAATTTCACAAACGCCGTTGTTTTCCGCAGTTTCCAAATCGGCTTATTTGATCAACAAGACATCTGAGCCACAATCTGGAACAGGAACCTGAAAATCTTCCATCTTCAGATTGCGCAAGTTGACCTCAGACAGCCGGCCTTCGTAAACGCTGCCAGTCAGTGGCTTCCGGGCTGCGGAACAATCCGGAATCCTGGCAATTTCAGGTTCAGGACGTCTCTGGCTGCCGATCACGACTGGACAAGCCGGAATATCCCAATGATCAGGCACAAGTTCATAGCCCCAATCCGTTTTTTGAAGACATTTCGCCTTGATGAGTTCAGGGACGAGTCCATAGGAGGCTATTTGTTCGGCACATAGCAGGGGCTTCCCGTCGCGCGGACCATTCCCTGAACATCTGCCATCCGCACCATCCAGCGCAAACAGCCAGCGCAGCCGGTCAAACACGCTGGAATGAACTTTCAGCCGCTGTGGCGTCGAAGGTAACGAGTTATCCTGCCGGTAGGCATGGTGAGAGTAAACAGAAGGTTTGCGCGTTTGACGATACAAGATCTTGTTCTGAAAACCCGCGCGTTCCGCATCATGGATGACACCCAAACGATCTTCGGGGGCTCCCAGACCAAAGGGAAGAAGCCCACCGTGATTTATCTGGAGTTTTGACAACATCCAGTTCAAAGATACTCCCGGCAAAGACCCGTCCAACAAACCGTCATTCTCATATGTTCCGCCGACGTCCGAATGAGCGCCCGAGAACCAGACCTCATCAGTTGCGATATGGTCATTCTGTCGCGATAGATGCTCGGAGCAAGACCGAAGCATTTTTGGGCCGTCGGCGAATATGGGAGTGAAACTGTATACGCGATTGTCGTCGAGTGCCAAAGCTTGGTAAACCCGCTTTACGTTGCAGGAAGTTAGCAGATAGTGGTCCGGACCTTCCAGCGGACTTTCCTTGCCATCTGGCGCTCCGAGCGCCGCAACAGTATCCCAAATCAACATGGCTTCAACCACTACTTTGCTTGCTTTGCTCCGATAACCAGGGTCCCGCCCCGGACCCCATGTTGGTTGCCGATCTGGATGATAACCAATCTGCACATTTCGAATTCTCTGATCTCTTCGAAAAGAATGGGTCTCGAAATTTTCTCCACGCCGTTCACCGGTTTTGTAAGCATCAAATATCCGGTCAACAGTTCGGTTCCGCTCTTTCGGAGTATTTGTGCTCAAATCAGGTATTCCAGCACTGTAAAGCAGACCTCCGAGCGCCCTTGCGCCATAAGCACCTCTGCTAAAACCACTCAGATAGATTTCGTCACCGGGTTGCCAAACGCGAGTCAAAAATGCGTAGGCGTTTTTGATATCTTGCCCCATGCCTGCGCCGACAGAGAGTCCCAAAAGTTTAGCATCTCCACTTCCAACTCCTTCCGCATACCAGGTCACGATCTTACGATCTTGACGCAAAGGCGTTAGAGTGTCGACCATCTCGAAAAGTCGACCTGCATTTGTACGAGAGGTCAGGGTGTTTGAAGTACCGTCGATAGTGATGAAGATGATCTTGTTAGCCGACTCTTCAGAGTTTGGCTGATAGACGATATTGTTGTGGAAAGTACCGACTTGCCGAACTGCGCAAGAACTTAATAATATAGTGATCAAAATCAGTACAATAATCCGCATTTTTGCCCCCATGTTCTTGGGCTATACACTGCAACGCTTGAATGAAGAACAAAAAAAGGGCCGGAGGTTTCCCTCCAGCCCTTCCTGATTTCAGACTGAGCTGTGCGGCTCAGACGGATGGACTTCCTAGAAGCCCATGCCGCCGCCCATGCCGCCCATGCCGCCCATGTCAGGCATGGCCGGAGCCGCCGATTTGTCTTCGGGCAGTTCGGCAACAGCCGCTTCGGTGGTGATCAGCAGACCGGCCACGGAAGATGCGTCCTGCAGAGCCGCACGGACAACCTTGGTCGGGTCAATCACGCCAGACTTGACCAGATCTTCGTATTTGTCGCTGAACGCGTTAAATCCGTAGTTCTTGTCTTTCTGGTCGAGCAGCTTGCCAGCGACAACTGCGCCGTCAAAACCAGCATTTTCCGCGATCTGACGCACCGGAGCCTGCAGCGCCTTGCGAACAATGTCGACACCGCGAGTCTGGTCTTCATTCTCGCCTTCGAGGCCTTTCAGAGCAGCTGTGGCGTAGAGAAGTGCGGTACCGCCGCCAGGGACAATGCCTTCTTCGACAGCCGCACGGGTCGCGTGCAGCGCGTCATCGACACGGTCTTTCTTCTCTTTCACTTCGACTTCGGTAGCACCACCGACCTTGATCACGGCAACGCCGCCAGCCAGCTTGGCAAGGCGCTCTTGCAGCTTTTCCTTGTCATAGTCGGACGTGGTGGTTTCGATCTGCGCACGGATCGCTTCGACACGGGCCTTGATTTCGCCCTTCTTGCCGCCACCGTCGACGATGGTGGTGTTGTCCTTGTCGATC
>JBCBZY010000061.1:0-11162 GCA_039815115.1 Pseudomonadota bacterium
CTCTATCACACTGATCTTTGTCTTGGTGCAGAGGAGAAATCTGCCCTTTATCATCTTAAACTTTTGTGGGAAGGGTTGGAAAGAGTGAGGGAATCCTAACTTTCTAATTTTCCGAAGGGCTAGTGGGTTTGGTGCTGGTCCTTTGGGTATACTCTTTTTCTACAAGCAGGAGGGATATCCGTCCGGGTATAGGCCTGCTGCACGTCCACATTGACGATTGCCAGTTTTTCGCCGAAACCGAATTTCTTGCGGGCAGGATTGCTCATCAACTCGTCGAAAATCTCCCGGGCCGTGCGCCCGTCTTCGACCATTTTTGTTCCTACCAATGTCATTTGTTCGGCTCTCCAGAATCAATTAAAAGACAATAACCCCAAGAAAAAGCTTGTCGAGACAAATTTGTCCGGACAAATATGGAATCGCATGAAGATTACACGCCATTTTATCGATGTCCGCAAGGACGGCCAATCCCGCCGGGTGCATTACCGCAGGGCGGGCAATGGTCCGCCTCTACTCATGGTGCATCAGAGCCCGCGCAGTTCAAAGGAATATGAACCGCTGATGGCAAAGTGGGCGCAGTATTTTACCTGTATCGCGCCCGATACAGCCGGATTTGGGCAGTCCGATCCGCTGCCTGGTCAGCCGGAAATCGAAGATTTTGCCGACTCGGTCAGCGACCTGCTGGATGCGCTCGGCATCATGAAATGTGCGGCCTATGGCTTTCACAGCGGCGGGATTATTCTCGTCACGGCTGCCAAACGGCATGCGAATCGGTTCACCAGTCTGGCCGTGGGCGGCTACGCCATCTGGACGCCGGAAGAAATGGCGCTGTTCAGTGACAGATATCTGCCGGAATTTCATCCGTCCGGATATGGCGAACATCTGACCTGGCTCTGGAACCGGATACTCGAGCAAAGCTGGTTCTTTCCCTGGTTTGCCGCTGATGATGCCCATCGGCTCTCCGTGTCCAACGACCGGCCGGAACGCGTGAACGCAATCGTGCGCGAGATGCTTGATGCCGGCAATGCCTATCGGGCGGGCTATGGTGCGGTGTTGCGTGCGCCGCGCGACATTCCGGATGCGGATGCGGATGTGCCACCCTGCCTGATTGCGGCCTATGACGGGGATCCCCTGCAGGATCACATCGACCGGCTCGGCGAAATGCCGCCGAACTGGAGCGCGGAGAAAGTGCCCACGCCGGATGATCTGGAGGCCGATTGCCTTGCCTTTCTGCGCAGCCACGAAACGCCGCTGGCCGACCGGTTGCCGGAAGCAGAACATGCAGGCTTTGTGTCTGTACAAACAGAACAGTTTGACGGGTTGATTCACTGGCAGGGGCAGCCCGGTGCCGGAACACTTGTTCTCCATGAACCTGGTCGTGCCATGACTCCGGGGTTTGAATCGAACAGCGTTGCCATCGATTTGCCAGGACATGGTCTCTCCGATGCATGGCACAGCAATCCGCCTGAAAACTGGAGCCAGTGGCAGACTGTGATTGATGCCGTAGCCCGCGAGCTCGGCGCAACGAATATAGGTTATCCCGATTTGCCCGCAGGCGATCCGGGTTTGCTATACCCCGACTTGTCGCCGGACCGCTTCGGCAACTATCTGCACATCGCCTGGCAGATCGTCCGGGCAAGACATATGTTTGCGCCCTGGTATCAGGTCGATCCGGATCATGAGAAAGCCTTTGGCCCGGATGTCCTGAAACCGGAAAATCTGGCGCGAGAGCATCTCGCCCTTGTCCAGGCGTCGGCCGCAAAACAATATCACATAGCCCTCCAGTCAAGATAACAAGGAAAACCAATGGGAATCAAAGAAGACATGCCGCTGCTCGCTCGCCATGAAGGCGTCTGGGACGGCACCTATGCCTATTTCAACGCACAGAATCAGAAGATCGACGAGCATGCCTCCCGCCTTATCTGTCGTTTCCCCAATGAGGGCGATATCCCTTATCATCAGACCAACCATTACAAATGGGCGGACGGGAAGACCGAGATACGCGAGTTCCCGGCCGAATATCACGACAAACGTGTCTGGTGGGACAATGATCTGATCAAGGGCTGGGCCGCCGAAGTGCCGCTGGATGAATATAACCGCACAGTGATGTTATACTGGCAGCGGCAGGGCGATCCGTCGCTATATCTGTATGAGCAGATCCAGATTTCGGATGACGGCCAGAACCGGTGCCGGACGTGGCACTGGATCCGCAATGGCCTGCTCGAAACCCGAACGGCGATACAGGAGACATTCGTGACCAGAGACTGGCGCACAATCGAAGCGGAAATGGAGGCCTGAACTGGCGAATCCCCGCTCTCTTTTTAACCGGCTGTGGGACAGCCATGTCGTGGCGGACCTTTCCGGCGGCAGCGCGCTGGTCGCGATTGACCGGATCTTTCTGCACGAGCGGACTGGTGCCGCAGCGCTCAACAGTCTGGCAGAAGCGGGGCGGTCCGTTGCTGATCCCTCGCGCGTGTTCGCGGTCACCGATCATATCGTGGACACGCGTCCCGGGCGAACAGACCAGACGCTGATGCCCGGCGGCCAGGCGTTTATCACCGAAACCCGGGCGGCTGCCAAAGCCGCAGGCATCACGCTGTTCGATGTCAATGATCCGGATCAGGGCATTGTCCATGTCATTTCTCCTGAGCTCGGCATTGTCCTGCCGGGCTGTACGCTGATCGCGCCCGATAGCCACACCTGCACGCAGGGCGCATTCGGGGCCCTGGCATGGGGTATCGGATCATCCGAAGCCGAACATGCGATGGCGACCGGGACGCTGCGCCTGGACAAGCCGAAATCGATGCGGGTGAGCTTCACCGGGAAGCTGTCCGAGGGCGTCACGCCCAAGGACATGATCATGACCTTGATTTCGCACCATGGCGCTGCCGGCGGAAAAGGCCATGCGGTCGAATTTGCGGGTGAGGCGGTGACCGCGCTGGAAATGGAAGGCCGCATGACCTTGTGCAACATGGCCACCGAGTTTTCCGCGATGTCCGGTTTTATTGCATCGGATCACAAGACCTTCGATTATCTTGAGGGACGCCGCTACGCGCCGAAAGATGCTCTGTGGAAACAGGCCGTCCAACACTGGAAAACACTCGCGAGCGATGAGGGTGCAGATTTTGATCAGCAAATCGAAATCGACGCGAGTGCTATCGAACCGATGGTTAGCTGGGGCACCAGCCCGGAGCATAGCGTCGGCATTGGCGGACATGTGCCAGATGATGCCGGCGAACGGCCGCTCGAATATATGGCGCTGGCCAAGGGGCAGCCGGTGGCCGGTACCGCTATCGACGCCGCCTTTATCGGCAGCTGCACCAACAGCCGCCTGTCCGATCTGCGCCGTGCGTCTGCCCTGCTCAAGGGCAAGATCATTGCGCCAGGTTTGAAAGCGATATGCGTGCCGGGCTCCTCGCGCGTCAAGCGCGAGGCCGAAGCAGAGGGTATTGATCAGCTGTTTCGGGATGCTGGGTTCGAATGGCGGGAAAGCGGCTGTTCGATGTGTTTCTATGCCGGCGGCGAAAGCTTCGATGCCGGATCGCGGGTCATCTCAACCACCAACCGCAATTTCGAGAGCCGGCAGGGCCCCAATGTCAAAACGCATATTGCCAGCCCGGAAACTGTCGTGGCGAGTGCGATAGCCGGAGTCATTGCCGATCCGCGGGAGCTTGTTTGATGGCGGAACCGTTCACGACCCTGACCTCGCTCCCGATGCCGCTGATCCGGGACAATATTGATACGGACCAGATCATCCCCTCGCGGGAAATGAAGAGCACCGGGAAGACCGGGCTCGCGGACGGCCTGTTTGCGGGCTGGCGCTATACCGCCATTGGCGGCCGCGAACCAGATCCCGCCTTTGTCCTGAATGACCCGAACTATGCCGATAGCCGCATCATCCTCGGCGGGGAGAATTTTGGCTGCGGGTCGAGCCGGGAACATGCTGTCTGGGCACTGGCCGAATATGGCTTTCGCGCCGTGATCGCACCGAGCTTTGCCCCGATCTTCGCGGGCAATTGCGTGCGCAACGGGATTTTGCCCGCCGTGCTGGATGCCGAACATGTCGCAGCGATTGCAGCCTCCGGCCAGCCGGTTACTATCTCTCTGTCAGACCAGACCATCGCGATTGATGGCGCAAATAACTGGCCCTTTCCCCTTGAAGCCGAAGCCAAGGCGATGCTTCTGGAAGGGCTGGACGCAATTGACCTCAGTTTGAAAATGGCCGACGAAATTTCCACATGGCAAGAAGCCGATCGCACCGCCCGGCCATGGATCTATCCAGGAGCAACAGCATGACCCTATCTGTCACCATCAGCGAAGTCGGACCGCGCGACGGTCTGCAAAGCGTCGACCGCGTAATGCCGACCGAAGCCAAGAAGGCCTGGATCAAGGCGGAAGCCGAGGCCGGTGTCGGAGAAATCGAAGTGGGCAGCTTCGTCCCGCCATCGCTGCTTCCCCAGATGGCCGACACGGCCGAGATTGTGACCTTTGCCAAAACCATCAAAGGGCTCGACGTGGTCGCTTTGATCCCCAACCTGCGCGGGGCGGAGAACGCGATCAAGGCCGGTGTCGACAAGATGTCGATCCCCTTTTCCATGTCCGAAACCCACAGCATCAAGAATGTCCGCAAGGATCATCCCGCCATGCTCGCCGAGATCCTGGCGATCGCCGAGCTGGTGGCGCAGCAGCCCGAAGGACAGCGTCCGCATTTCGAAGTGGGGCTGTCAACCGCCTTTGGGTGCACGATTGAGGGCCCGGTGGCCGAGGATCAGATTGTCCGGCTCGCCGAAGGCGCGATGGAAGCCGGTGTCGCCGAATGCGGCCTGTCCGACACCACCGGCTATGCCAATCCGGCGCAGGTCACGCGGCTGGTCCGGAAAGTGAAAGCGGCAATTGGCGCGAATAATCTCAATACTTTGCACCTGCACAACACGCGTGGTCTGGGCCTCGCCAATGTCATGGCCGGTCTCGAAGAAGGGATAACCACTTTCGATGCTTCGCTGGGCGGACTTGGCGGCTGCCCCTTTGCGCCGGGAGCATCGGGCAATATCGTCACGGAAGACCTGGTGTTCATGCTCGAAGCGATGGGAATCCACACCGGGATTGATCTGGAAAAACTGCTCAAGGTCCGGGACATTGTCGCGGAGGCTTTGCCGGGCGAACCGATATATGGCTTCACGCCCGATGCCGGCCTGCCTTTGGGATTTGAAAGGGCTGCCGCATGAGCGGGCCGACACCACTAGCCGGACTGAAGGTCGTCGAATTCACGCATATGGTCATGGGGCCGGCAGTAGGCGCGATTCTTGCCTCGCTGGGCGCGGACGTGGTGCGGGTGGAACCCATTGGCGGCGACCGCACGCGCCGGCTGGTCGGTTCGGGGTCAGGCTATTTCCCGATGTATAATCGCCACAAGGAGAGCATCTCGCTCAACCTCAAGGATCCCGAAGGCCTGGATATCGCCAAAAAGCTGGTCGCCGAGGCAGATATTCTGGTCGAGAATTATCGCCCGGGTGCGATGGATCGGCTCGGCCTGGGCTACGAGGTTCTGTCAGGGACCGACGAACGCCTGATTTACTGTTCCGAAAAAGGCTTCCTGCCGGGCCCCTATGAAAATCGCACCGCGCTGGACGAGGTTGCGCAGATGATGGGCGGCCTTGCCTATATGACGGGACCGCCGGGTCAGCCGCTGCGCGCTGGTTCCAGCGTGATAGACGTGACTGGCGGCATGTTCGGCGTGATCGCCATTCTCGCGGCCGTGGAGGAACGCCATCGCACTGGCAAAGGCCAGAAAGTCCAAAGCTCGCTCTTCGAAACCACGATCTACATGATCGGCCAGCATATGGCGCAAAAGGCCGTAACCGGCAAAGCTGCTGATCCCATGCCGGCACGGATCTCGGCCTGGGCCATATATGACGTATTCCAGACCAAGGATGATCCTGTCTTCATTGGGGTTGTCACCGATGCGCTGTGGGAGAAATTCTGCAAGCTGTTCCAACTGGATGATCTGTGGGCAGACGAGAGCATTCGCGAGAACAATGCCCGCGTGGCTGCTCGTGACCGCATCATGCCGCAGATCCGCGAACTGATCTCCGGCTTCACCCGCGAGGAACTGATCGCAAAGCTCGAAGGTACCGGCCTGCCCTTTGCCCCGATTGCCCGGCCGGAAGACATGTTCGATGATCCGCATCTCAATGCGGGGGGCGGGCTGGAGCCTGTTACACTCGACAATGGCGAGAAAACGAAACTGCCGGCCCTGCCGATTGAAATGAATGGCGCCCGGCCTTCGTCCGCCGTCCAGCTGTCGTCGATTGGCGAGCATACGGAAGAGCGTTTGACAGGGCTGGGAATCTCCCCAGAAGAGATAGTTAGGCTGCGCGAGAAAGGTGCTATTGAATAGCGCAAGGCTTCCGGCACAAGGGGCCATTTCAGGAGAAGCCCTGCGTGACTGTCGAAACAGACATACTTATTATTGGCGCCGGCGCGGCAGGGCTGTCAGCAGCCCTGGCAGCTCATGAATCCGGCGCTTCCGTAACAATCATTGAAAAACAGCCCAAGCTCGGTGGTACTGCCGCCATTTCGGGCGGTATCATCTGGGCTCCCGGCAACAGTCAGATGACGGCCCATGGCCTGACCGACAGCCGCGAAGACGCGATGGCCTATTTCCAGTCGCTGAGTCAGGGGGATATTGACGAAGAGACCCTCGCGTCTTTTGTCGATGAAGCGTCACATGCTCTGACTTTTCTCGAAGAACGGGATGCGGCCAGCTTCAGCATGCTGGAAGGCTATCCCGACTATTATCTCGACCGGCCCGGCGCGAAACCCGAAGGCGGGCGGGCGCTGGACAATGACCTGTTTGATTTTTCCACGCTTGGCGCGTGGGCAGACAAGATATTCGAGCATGGTCCCGCGCCCCGGATGATGCTGCGTGAGACCCCGCTGGGCGGCGGTTCCGGGCAGATTGATCCTGAGGAAATGGAACGCCGCACAAAGGGCGATCTGCGCGGTTGGGGACAGGCGCTGATCGGGCGCATGCTCAAGGCCTGTCTGGAGCGCGGTATCGAACCCATGCTCGGCATTGACGGTCACCGGCTGACCATCGAAAACGACCGGGTCACAGGCGCCCGGATCACAAGAAACGGCAAGGAGGAATCCTGGATCGCTCGCCGTGGAGTCGTCATCGCAACCGGCGGTTTCGAATGGAACGAGGAACTCAAACAGACCTTCCTGCGCGGCCCTCTGGATGCACCGGCTTCCCCGCCGGGCAATCAGGGCGACGGACTGAAAATGGCGATGGCGGCCGGGGCAGGTCTGGGCAATATGACCAGCGCCTGGTGGGTGCCTACCGTTTCCATGCCCGGCGTCTGCTGGGAAGGCGGCGAACAGCGCTCCATGCCGGTCCTGATCGAGCGCACCTTGCCGCACAGTCTGCTCGTCAACAGCACCGGCAAGCGATTCTGCAACGAGGCGAATAATTATTCCGCTCTGGCCGGTGCCTTTCATTTCTTCGATCCGGCAACCTACAGCTACCCCAATCTTCCGGCATGGCTGATTTGTGATCAGCAATATCTGTCCCGCTATCCGATCGCGGCCCACATGCCCGGCGACCCGCTGCCGGACTGGATCCAGTCCGCCGATAACCTGGATGCCCTCGCTGAAAAAATCGACGTCGATGCCGGTCAGCTGGTAAAAACCGTTGATCGCTTCAACAGCCATGCGGCTGACGCTCAAGACCCCGATTTCGGCCGCGGGACCAGCGAATATGATCGCTTTTATGGCGATCGCTCGCGGCCCGGCGCTGCTGCGACGCTCGGCGCGGTCGATAGCGCGCCTTATTATGCCGTGGAAATCCGGATGGGCGCGCTGGGCACCAATGGCGGGGCAAAAACCAATGGTCAGGCGCAGGTTCTGGATCTGGATGGCGCGCCCATTCCCGGTCTTTTCGCCGCCGGAAACGTGATCAGTTGCCCGACCGGCGGCGTTTATGCCGGGGCCGGCGGCACACTGGGTCCGGCGCTGACCTATGGGCATATTGCCGGGCGTTCGGCTGCCCGGCTTGCGAATGATACAGGGGTTGAAGCATGAGAGTATTGACGATTGGAGCAACAGGAGATCAGGGGCACCCGTTGCTCGAGCGGCTCGGAAATGCGGGCATGACGCCAGTTGCTGCGCTGCGTAACCCCGACGCTCTCGCGGGAACTGTGTTTGCCGATGTCGAAACGGTGAAGGCGGATCTGTACGATGAAGCTTCAATGATTGCGGCAGCAAAAGGCACGAACGCCATCGCCGCGCATCTGCCCTTCGTGTTCGACAAGGAACAGGCAGGCATTTTGGGGCGCAATATCGCTTCGGCTGCCAAGGCGAATGGTCTGAAAAAAATCGTGTTCAACACCAGCTGTTTTGTAGCCGAGGAAGATATCGGCAATCCGGCGCATGACGGTCGCCGGGAAATCGAGCGGCACATTATCGAAAGCGGGATCGCCTATGCGATTTTCGAGCCCAAGGTGTTCATGGACAACATGATCCGAATGTGGAGCAAGCCGTCGATCGTCAATAATGCGATATTCGCCTACCCGGCGGCACCGGATCTCGAAATCTCCTGGATCTGTCTGGATGATGTGGCGGCGTTCATGGTCGAGGCGCTGGGACGGGATGATTTGCCCTCTGGACGGTATGCTATTGGTGGACCAGAGCCGCTGGTCGGAGATCAGGTCGCTGCGATACTGAGCGAAGCGGCAGGAAAAGACGTGACTTTTCGCAGTCTGTCACCCGATGAATTTGCCTCGGCGATGAGCCTGCTCGTCACCGGATCCGCAGACGTCGTGCCAAATTCCGTCTATGACGGGATGGCGAGTTTTTACCGGTTCTACAACACACAACCAGTCTCCCCGCTGATCGCCGATACCGAGGCTATGGCAGCAAACTTCTCCGTCCAACCCACGTCTCTGCAGGATTGGGCCGCCCGGCAGGACTGGAGCGATCCCAATGACCCGGCGCTAGCCATCCGCATGGCCGGCGCGCGGTAGATGGCGACTCTGGCATCCGACAACCACAAGGCCAATTATGCGCTTGGCGTGCTGTTCGTTGTCACCATGCTCAACTTTCTCGACCGGCAGATCATCTCGATCCTGGCCGAGCCGATCAAACAGGACCTCGGTCTGTCGGACACCCAAATCGGGTTGATGACCGGTCTGTCATTCGCGCTGTTTTACACTACGCTCGCTATCCCGGTGGCGGCCCTGGCAGATCGCTGGAACCGCAGCCGGATCATCGCCATTGCAGTCGCCATCTGGTCAGCGATGACGGTTCTCTGCGGTTTGTCGGCCAATTTCATACAGCTGTTCCTGGCCCGAATCGGCGTCGGGATCGGCGAAGCCGGCTCTTCGCCAGCCACGCATTCCCTTATCGCCGATCTGTTTCCGCCGGAAAGACGCGCCAGTGCGCTGGGCGTTATCGGCATGTCGATTCCGGTGGGTGCCTTCATTGCCTATGCCGCCGGCGGCTGGATTGCAGAAAATCTGAGCTGGCGGGTCGCCTTTTTGATCGCGGGGTTCCCGGGTTTGCTCGTCGCGCTTGCCATGTGGCTAACCGTTCCTGATCCGCGTGGCAAACCCAGGTTGCTCGAATCCTTCAAACCCATTCCCGGCAAGGCGAGCTTTCGTGATGCCTTGCGCGAATTATCCGGCAAGCCGGCCTATTGGCATCTCGTAGGCGCGGGAGTCATGGTCCAGTTTGTCTCCTATGGTCTCGCCAGCTTCTATGGCGGACTGTTCGTCCGTGTCTACGGCATGGGCTATGGAGAACTGGGCTGGAAGCTCGGCGTCATGGTCGGGCTATCCGGCGGGTTCGGGGCATGGATCGGCGGGAAGGCAGGCGACTTTTTCGGCAAACGCAATCCGACTCTGCCCCTGATCGTCAGCGGACTGGTGCTTCTGTCTGCCGCCCCGGGAATGATCTGGGCGATCTATGCCGGAAACGCCAATCTGGCGATCATCCTGCTCGCCATCCCGACCTTTGCTGCCACTTTCTATTATGGCCCGACCTTTGCCGCGGTACAGCTGCTCGCCAGCGACCAGACTCGCGCATTGGCCGTCGCTATATATTTGCTTATTGCCGGATTGATCGGACTGGGGCTGGGACCGGTTTTCGTTGGCGCCCTGTCTGACTGGTTTGCCGCTGACGGAACAGGTCAGGATGGCGTTGCCCTGCAGAAAGCGCTGGCTTGTCTCGCGCTGTTTAATCTTTGGGCTGGCACCCATTACTGGTTCGCCAGAAAAGGAGTCGCTGCGGCCGCTCAGGGGAACTGAACAAAGTCAGCTCCCCCTGTCCCCCGACGAAGCCTCAGAATTTGTAGCCGACTTCCACGCCCAGACGACGCAGGCCACCTGGCGAGATAAAGGATCCGCCGAATTCGATGGCCGGGATCACCTCGTTGAGATATCTGCGGTTAAACAGGTTGTCCGCGAACGCCGTGACATTCCAGTTCTCACCTTCGATCCCGAAACGCAGATCCATCACGCCAAAAGCTTCGCGCTGGGTGATGGAATAGTCCGCATCCCCGACAAAGGCCGGAAGCGCGAGAGCAGAGCCCGGTAGCAGGCCACTGAAGAGAGTGGGGCTGATGTTGTTCTGGACACTATGGAACCATGTCGGCCCGGTGATCCGGTAGTCCGCCCGCATCACCAGATCAAAGCTGTCTGCGATCGGCGCAACGACCTGGGTCCCCAGGTTGATCGTATAGTCCGCCGTATAGGGGGACTTGTTTCCGACGGTACTGGGCCGCGAAGCATTTGCGTTGATCTCGCTTTCCGTCAGGTTGAACGAACCGAAGATGTTCCAGCCTTCGATAATCTCGGCATTGGCGTTGAACTCGACACCGTAAAGTTCGACTTCATCAATGTTGGAGACCACACGCAGCAAGCCAAAGGCACCAACGAAAAACTCGAAGAACTGCATGTCATCAACTTCGGTATAATAACCGGCCAGATCAAAGGTCACCCTGCCATTGGCGATGGAGCCCTTGAAACCTGCCTCGAACGCACTGGATTTTTCCTTGCGGAAAATATCGTTGATCAGGACATTTGTGCCGATGAACTGGTTGAAATTCTGATCGACAATCGCCGCAGAACCCTGGTTGTTGAAGCCGCCGGATTTGAACCCGATACCCC